>NZ_JBHYTK010000046.1:0-49507 GCF_042749255.1 Streptomyces sp. NPDC059524
GTCTCGTACGGGGCCCGGCGCCGACGTGTGTCCCGGGCCCGCTCACCGATCGCCCGAAGCGGCCGGGAAGACGGACGAGGGTCGCTAGGCTCGGGCCATGGAGATCATCGAGGGGGCGGGCGCCTGGACGCGGCCCGGTGACGACGACACGGACTGGACCGAGCAGCTGCGCAGGCCGGACCTGTCCGTCGGGACGTACTGCATCCCGGCCGGGGGCAAGGACACCCAGAGCCCGCACACGGAGGACGAGATCTACGTGGTCACGGCGGGCCGCGCGACGATCACGACCCCGGACCGCAGCGCCGAGGTCGGCCCCGGGGCGGTGATCTTCGTACCGGCCGGTGAGGAGCACCGCTTCACCGACATCACCGAGGACCTGGCCCTGCTCGTCGTGTTCGGCCCGGCCTACGGCTCACGCGGCTGAACGAAGCTCCACACCATCACCGCGCACGCCCCCTCGTCCACCCCGCCCGCGCTCCGGTACGCCGCGAGCGCGGGCGCGTTGTCCTGGTCGACGCCCACCCACATCCCGTAGCAGCCGCGCTCCCGGGCCAGGTCGGCCAGGGCGCGGATCAGGGCGCGGGCCGTGCCCCGGCGGCGATGGCCCTCGGCGACCGCCAGTTCGTAGAGGAACATCTCGCGGCCCTTGTCGGGGTGGAGCGTCTCGACGCCGCTGATGAAGCCGATCGGCCGGGCGGGATCGTCGGCGTCCTCGTAGGCCAGGAAGAGGTGGTGGCCCGGCGTCGCGAGGAAGCCGGCGGCCCACTCGGGGCGGGCCGGGGCGTCGAACAGGGGGGACGCGGCGAGGATTTCGGGCACGGTGGTCGCTCGGTCGATCCGCATGGGGGAGTTCTAGCAGGCGCCGCCGGCAGCGGCGATCGCGTTTCCGCGACGCCTACTGCGGTCGGCGTACGCGTGGCGCGGAGCGTACTCCCCGGGGAGGGCGGCGGGTTCAGCCCCCCGGTGGGACGTGCCGGGAGGGGCCGGGCCTTAGCGTGGACGCCATGGATCTACGACTGGGCGGGGCGTGGCGGCGCGGACGGCGATGGGCCGCCGGGGCGGCCGTCGCCGTGCTGCTCGCGGGAGCGGGGACCTGGTCCGCGGTGGCCTCCGGCGGCGAGCCCACCGTGCACCGGCAGGACCGCATGATGACGATGGGCGGCGGCGTACGGGTCGACACCTCGTACTTCACCGCCGGTGACAGCGGCGAGAAGCGGCCCGCGGTGCTGCTCGCGCACGGGTTCGGCGGCAGCAAGGCCGATGTGCGCGGCGAGGCCGAGCGGCTCGCGCGCAGCGGGTACGCGGTGCTGACCTGGTCGGCGCGCGGCTTCGGCCGCTCCGGCGGCAAGATCGGGCTCAACAGCGCTGACGCCGAGGTCGCCGACGTGTCCCGGCTCGTCGACTGGCTGGCCGGCCGCTCCGAGGTGAGGCTCGACAAGGCGGGCGACCCGCGCGTCGGTGTCACCGGCGCCTCGTACGGCGGCGCGGTGTCCCTGCTCGCCGCCGCCCACGACGACCGGGTCGACGCCATCGCACCGCAGATCACGTACTGGAACCTCGCCGACGCCCTGTTCCCCGACGGCGTGTTCAAGAAGCTGTGGACCGGGATCTTCTTCACCTCAGGGTCCGCCGACCTCGGCGCGCGCACGAGCGCGGCCGGCACCGGGTGCGGGCGGTTCGAGAAGGACCTGTGCGCCATGTACCGCAGGGTGGCCGTGTCCGGGGAACCGGACGCCGCCGCCCGCAAGCTCCTCGAGGAGCGCAGCCCGTCGGCCGTCGGGGAGCGCATCAAGGTGCCCACCCTCATCGCGCAGGGGCAGACCGACTCGCTGTTCCCGCTCGGCCAGGCCGACGCGATGGCGCGGCAGATCCGGGCCAACGGCGCGCCCGTCGACGTCGACTGGCTCGCCGGCGGACACGACGGCGGCGACATGGAGGTGGACCGGGTCACCGGGCGCGTCTCCGCGTGGTTCGACCGCTACCTGAAGGGCGACAAGAGCGCGGACACCGGCCCCGCCTTCCGCGTCACCCGCACCGGAGGCGTCGACTCCACCGACGGCGCCGCCACCCTGCGCGGCGCGAGCGGCGCCACGTACCCGGGGCTGCGCGGCGAGCACCGCGTGTCCGTCCCGCTGAAGTCCGGCACCGAGACCTTCGAGAACCCGCCGGGCGGCGGCCCGCCGTCGATCTCCGCCGTGCCCGGCCTGGGCAGCGTCTCCTCGCTGTCCTCCTCGCTCGGGCTGAGCGTCGCCCTCGACTTCCCTGGCCAGTTCGCCCGCTTCGACACGGCGCCGCTGGACCGCTCCGTGCACGTCACCGGCTCGCCGGCCGTCACCGCGCACGTGACCTCGTCCACCGGCACGGCCGTCCTGTTCGCCAAGGTCTACGACGCCGGGCCCGGCGGAGCGCGCGAGGTGCTGCCCTCCCAGCTCGTCACCCCCGTGAAGGTGACCGGCGCGGGCGGCGCCGGCAAGGACGTCACGATCACGCTCCCCGCGATCGACCACGAGGTGCAGAAGGGGCACCGGCTGCGGCTCGTCCTGTCCTCGACGGACCTCGGGTACGCGTCACCGGCCGAGCCCGCCACGTACAAGGTCAGTCTGTCGGGCGGCGCGCTGAGCCTGCCGACGGCGCCCGGCGTCGAGACCGCCGCCGCGCCGCTGCCCTCCTGGGTGTGGTGGCTGCCGGCCGGGGCCGCGCTCGTCGCCGCCGCCCTCGTGCTGACCGCCCGCCGCCGCGCGAGCGCCCCCGCACCGGACCCGGAGCTCGCCGACGTCCCGCTCGTCATCACGGACCTGAGCAAGAAGTACGCGAAGTCCACCGACCGCTACGCCGTGCGCGACGTGTCCTTCCACGTCGAACAGGGCCAGGTCCTCGGCCTGCTCGGGCCCAACGGGGCGGGCAAGACCACCACCCTGCGCATGCTCATGGGGCTCATCCGCCCCGACGCGGGTGAGATCCGCGTCTTCGGGCACGCGATCCGCCCCGGCGCACCCGTGCTCTCCCGGGTCGGCGCCTTCGTCGAGGGCGCCGGCTTCCTGCCGCACCTGTCCGGCCGGGAGAACCTGGAGCTGTACTGGCGGGCCACCGGCCGCCCCGCAGAGGACGCGCACCTGGAAGAGGCCCTGGAGATCGCCGGGCTCGGCGACGCGCTGGCCCGGGCCGTGCGCACCTACTCGCAGGGCATGCGCCAGCGCCTCGCCCTCGCCCAGGCCATGCTCGGCCTGCCCGACCTGCTGATCCTCGACGAGCCGACCAACGGGCTCGACCCGCCGCAGATCCGCGAGATGCGCGAGGTGATGATCCGGTACGCGCGCGGCGGCCGCACCGTGATCGTCTCCAGCCATCTGCTCGCCGAGGTCGAGCAGTCCTGCACGCACCTCGTCGTCATGGACCGCGGCCGGCTCGTCCAGGCCGGTCCCGTCGCGGAGATCGTCGGATCCGGCGACACGCTCCTCGTCGGCCTGGGCGGCGAGATCGCCGACCCGGTGGTGGAGAAGATCGCCGCGCTGGACGGCGTCGACTCGGCGGTCCGCGCCGACGACGGCCTCGGCCTGCTCGTCCGGCTCACCGGCACGGGCAGCGCCACCCGGCTCGTCGCGGACCTCGTCCGGCTCGACGTGCCCGTGGCGTCCGTCGGCCCGCACCGCCGCCTGGAGGACGCGTTCCTCACGCTGATCGGAGGGACCCCCGCATGACCGCCACCGCCCCCGCGACCCCGACGGCCGCCGGCTACCGCCCCGGCCGCACCCTGCCCCTGCGGGTCGAGCTCGTCCGGCAGGTCAAGCGGCGCCGCACCCTCGTCATGGGCGCGGTGCTCGCACTCCTGCCCTTCGTGCTCGTCGCCGCGTTCGCCATCGGCGGCGAACCCGGCGGGCGCAACGGGCGCGTGACGCTGATGGACACGGCCACCGCGTCCGGCGCCAACTTCGCCGCGACCTGTCTGTTCGTGTCCGCCGGCTTCCTGCTCGTCATCCCCGTCGCCCTGTTCTGCGGCGACACCGTCGCCTCCGAGGCCAACTGGTCGAGCCTGCGCTACCTCCTCGCCGCCCCCGTGCCGCGCGCCCGGCTGCTGTGGTCCAAGCTCGTCGTCGCCCTCGGCATGAGCCTGGCCGCGATGGTGCTCCTCCCCGTCGTCGCCCTCGGCGTCGGCACCGCCGCCTACGGCTGGGGCCCGCTGGAGATCCCGACCGGCGGCGCGCTCGACGCGGGCACCGCGGCGCAGCGCCTGCTCGTCGTCATCGCCTACCTCTTCGTGTCCCAACTGGTCACCGCCGGGCTCGCGTTCTGGCTGTCGACGAAGACGGACAACCCGCTCGGCGCGGTCGGCGGCGCGGTCTTCCTCACCATCGTGGGCAACGTCCTCGACGCCGTCACCGCCCTCGGCTCCTGGCGCGACTTCCTGCCCGCGCACTGGCAGTTCGCTTGGGCGGACGTCATCCAGCCGCAGCCCGAGTGGAGCGGCATGATCCAGGGCACGGCCGTGTCGGTGGCGTACGCGGTGGTCCTGTTCGCCCTGGCCTTCCGGGGGTTCGCCCGCAAGGACGTCGTGTCCTGACACGACGGTCCGGTCTCCGGAGGATCACCCACCGGTCACGACCGGCACCCGCCGTGACCCCTTCGAGGCCAAGGCGCAACCGCCCGGGACGAACATTCCGGCCGCCTCCCGCGTCACAGTCACAAGGACACCGGCGACACCGGTGGATGACGCAACGGGAGGGGCGGCATGGAACACCGTACGGACAGGACCCGCGGCCGGAGGAGGCGCGGCGGCGCGCTCGTCGACGCCGCGCTCGCCGGCGGGCTGCTGCTCACCGGATGCGGCGCCTCGGACACCGACGGCATGTCCTCCGCCGAGGACAAGCGGCTGCCGGCCGTCGGCTCCGGTGGCGCGCAGGGCGGTCCCGCCGCCTCCGTCGCCCCCGACGACGAGCGCCGCGACATGAGCGACAACCGCTCGACCTTCGCCCTCGACGTCGACACCGCCTCCTACGGCTACGCCCGCCGCACCCTCGCCGACGGCCGGCTGCCGGAGCCGGACACCGTGCGCCCCGAGGAGTTCGTCAACAGCTTCCGGCAGGGCTACCGGCGCCCCGACGGCAACGGCTTCTCGGTGACCGTGGACGGCGCCCGCTCCGGCGCCGACGGCTGGCGGCTGATGCGGGTCGGCCTCGCCACCGCCCAGGCCTCCGCCTCCGGCGAACGCCCGCCCGCCGCCCTCACGTTCGTCATCGACATCTCCGGCTCCATGGCCGAACCGGGCCGCCTCGACCTCGTCAAGGAGTCCCTCGGCACCCTCACCGACCAGCTCGGCGCCGACGACTCCATCGCCGTCGTCACCTTCAGCGACGAGGCCGAGACCGTCCTGCCGATGACCCGGCTCGGCGCCCGCGACGGCGCCGCCCGCGACCGCGTCCACCGGGCCGTCGGCCGGCTCGAACCCACCGACTCCACCAACCTCGACGCCGGCATCCGCACCGGCTACGACACCGCCGTCGAGGGGGTGCGGGAGGGCGCCACCAACCGCGTCGTGCTGCTGTCCGACGCCCTCGCCAACACCGGCGAGACCGACGCCGACGCCATCCTCGAACGCATCGGGGACGCCCGCCGCGAGCACGGCATCACCCTGTTCGGCGTCGGCGTCGGCAGCGACTACGGCGACGCCCTGATGGAGCGCCTCGCCGACAAGGGCGACGGCCACACCACCTACGTCTCCACACCCGCCGACGCCCGCAAGGTCTTCGTCGACCAACTGCCCGCCAACGTGCAGCTGCGCGCCCGCGACGCCAAGGCCCAGGTCGTCTTCGACCGCGAGAACGTCACCGACTTCCGGCTCCTCGGCTACGAGAACCGGCGCGTCGCCGACGACGACTTCCGCGACGACACCGTCGACGGCGGCGAGATCGGCCCCGGCCACACCGTGACCGCCCTCTACGCCGTCAAGGTCCGCGAGGGCGCCGAGGGCCGCGTCGCCGAGGCCACCGTCCGCTGGCTCGACCCCGAGAGCCGGGCCCCGCGCGAGCGCAGCGGCACCGTCTCGGCAGCCGCCCTCGACCGCCCCCTGTGGTCGGAGGCCACCCCGCCCCGGCTGCGCCTGTCCGCGGCCGCCGCCTACTTCGCCCACCGCCTCGGCGGCTCGGGCGACACCCCGTTCCCCGGCGAACCGCCCCTCGACCGGCTCGCCGCCCATGTACGGGAGCTGGGCGCTTCCACCGAGGACCCGGACGTGCGGGACCTGGCCGAGGCGATCGAGGAGGCGGAGGGGCTGTGGCGGGCCTAGCCTCCCTTCCGGGAGCGGGTCCGTCAGAAGTGCCGGGTCAGCCAGTCGACGAGGATCGCGTTCGTGCCCTCGGGATCCTCCAGCTGCGTCCAGTGCCCCGTGTCGATCATCCGGCGCTCGAACTCCTCGAAGTACTGGAGGAGATCGTCGGTGAGCGCCGGATGACAGATCGGGTCGTGCCGCGCGGCGACGAGCAGTGCGGGGACACGGGCCTTGGGCACGTTCCCGTCCGGGAACCGCTCGCGCTGCACCTCCCAGTTCCGCAGGATGCTGTGGTACCAGCTCAGGCCGCCCCCGAACCCCGTACGGGCGTAAGCCTCGCTGTAGTACCGCAGCTCCTCCGGGCTCATCACGAGCTCGCCCGGCCACGTCGACTCGTCGTCCCACAGCCAGTGGATGTAGGACATGCTGTCGGGGTCGTGGCGGCCCGTCCGGGACAGGTTCGTGCCCGCGCCCGTGTCCCGCCGCATGAAGAAGCGGAACGAGCGCGCCGGGTCCTTGTCCAGTTCCTCCTCGCACTCGGGGGTGCGGAAGTGCGCCACGTAGTTCCGCGGCCCGTACGCCTTCTCGTACAGCTCGACGGGGTTCTCGCGCGAGTGGCCGAACGGGGTGTTGAGCGTGATGACACCGGCCACCGAGTCCGGTTGGAGGTACGGCATCATCCACGAGACCATCCCGCCGAAGTCGTGTCCGACCACCACCGCCTTCTCGTAGCCGGCGTCGGCGATCAGTGCGGCGACATCGGCCGTCGTCTCCGCGATGCTGTAGGCGCTGCGGTCCTCCGGGCCGCTCGACAGGCCGTAACCCCGCATGTCGGGGGCCATCACATGGAAGCCCGCGTCGGCGATCGGGCGCAGCTGATGGCGCCAGGACGCGGCCAGTTCGGGGAAGCCGTGGCAGAGCACGACGCACACGTCACGCGTCCTGCGCTCCGGCTTCTCCTCGAAGACGGCCAGGCGTGCGCCGTCGGTGTCCACGAAGCGCGGCTCGGGCAGCTTGATCTCTGCGGTCATCGTCTTCCGTTCTCCCGTTCGGGCAGGGTGGTTCGGGCGGGGCGTTCGGACAGTTCGGTTCGGGCAGGTCGGTCCGCGCCGTTCCTGGATCAGTTTTGATCAAGTGATTCAAGCGATCGATCGATTTCGGAAGGTCTGGTCTATGCTGCCGGGCATGGCCTCCAGCGCAGCGAACCGGCAGGGCGACGCCACCCGGCAGCAGTTGATCAAGGCCGCCGAGCGCCTCTTCGCCACCCAGGGCGTGGACGCCGTCTCGGTCCGCGCTGTCAACGCCGCGGCGGGCCAGGGACCGGCCTCCGTGCACTACCACTTCGGTTCCAAGGAGAACCTGGTGGCGGCCGTCCTCCTCGGCGTCGGCGCCGCCGTCCGCGACGAGATCGCCGCCAACTGCGACGCCCTGGCCGAACGGCGCGAGGCCCCCACGCCCACCGAGGTCGTCCGCGCCCTCACCGACCCGTACCTCGCCCTGCTCCTGCGCCACCGCGTGCGCGGCATGCGCTGGGTGCAGATCGTGGTGCAGATCTCGCGCGACGGCCGACCCGCCATCGAGTCCACCGGCCAGGACGCCGTCGCGGCGAGCCTGCGCAAGCAGGTGGGCCGCGCCTTCCCCGACTGCGACGCCGAACGCATCGACCTGCGCTGGCCGTTGGTGGTGATGGGCTTCCTCCAGATGCTCAGCCACGCCGACGGGCTCGGCGGCCGGGGCGCCCGCCTCGGCCGCGACGAACTCGTCGAGTTCTACGAGGACCTGGTCACCTTCGTCATCGGCGGCGCGGAGCGCATGCTCGGCTGAGCCCCGCCCTCGTCGACGGCCAGATCGCGGCCCCGGGTCTCCGCCAGCCGCCAGATCGCCAGCGCCGTCACCAGACCGCACCCGATCACCAGGCCCGCGAGCGGCGCGCTGCGCGCACTCCCCGACGCCGCGAACAGACTGCTCGCGACGAGCGGCGTGAACCCGGCCCCGACCAGCGCGGCCAGCTGATAGCCGAGCGAGGCGCCCGTGTACCGCACCCGGGTGCCGAACAGCTCGGACAGCAGCGGGGCCAGCGGCGCGTACATCGACGACTGGAGCAGTCCCTGCCCGAGCACCATCGCCGTGACCAGCAGCGCCGGTGACCCGGAGTCGATCAGCGCGAAGAACGGGAAGGCGCCCAGCATCGTGGCGACCGCCCCGCCGAGCACCACTTTGCGGCGCCCGATCCGGTCGGAGAGCGCGGAGAAGAACGGGATCGCGACCAGCCCGACGAGCGAGGTGTAGAGCAGCCCCGTCATCACGTTCGCGCGCGAGTACCCGATGGCCGTGGCGTACGTGAGCATGAACGTGCTGATCATCGCGGTCAGCGCGAACGGGCCGATGCCCACCGCGCAGCCGAGCAGCAGCGTGCGCGGCCGGCGCAGCACGCGCAGCAGCGGCATCCGCGGGCCTTCGGACGGCTCCCGCGCCGCGGCGGCCTGCTGCTGCCGGAAGAGCGGGCTCTCCGTCACCCCGAGCCGCACGTACAGGCCGATCCCGAGCAGCAGCGCGCTGCACAGGAACGGGATACGCCAGCCCCAGGCGAGGAAGTCCCTGGTCGGCAGCGTGGCGATCGCCGTCACCGTGATCGTGGAGAGCAGGCCGCCGAGCGGGGCGCCCATCTGCATGAGCCCGCTCCAGAACCCCCGGCGGCGGGCGTCGGCGTGCTCGACGACCATCAGCGTCGCGCCGCCCCACTCGCCGCCGATCGCGATGCCCTGCACCACGCGCAGCAGCACCAGCAGGGCGGGGGCGGCGACGCCGATCGTCGCGTACGTGGGCAGCAGGCCGATGAGGAAGCTGGCGCCGCCCATGAGGACCATCGTGAGGATCAGCATGGACTTGCGGCCGAGCCGGTCGCCGAAGTGCCCGAACACGGCGCCGCCGAGCGGGCGGGCGACGTAACCGGCGGCGAGCGTGCCGAACGCGGCGATGGTGCCGGCCGCCGGGTTGGACTGCGGGAAGAAGAGCTGGCCGAAGGCGAGGGCGGCCATGGTGCCGTAGACCAGGAAGTCGTAGTACTCGATGACGGTGCCGAGGAAACTCGACACCGCCACCTTGCGCAGCAGCACGGGGTCGGTGGGGATCGGTTCCGGGGACGGGGATGGGGACGCAGGCATGACGTACTCCCTTGAGCGGTAGGGACGTTGCCGGATCAGCCCTGCTGGTGGCCCGTGCCGTGGGGGAGCACGAGGATCTTCACGTGCTCGGCGGGGGAGCGCAGAGCGGCGAAGGCTTCGGGGACCTCGTCGAGTGGGATGCGGGACGTGATGATCGCCTCGGCGTCGATCTCACCGTCGGCGAGCCGCCGCAGCACCGTCTCGTACGCGTTCTCGGTGGGCCCGTGGCCGAAGTTCACGGCGATGCGCCGCAGCTGACCGACCACGGGGATGACCGTCTCGTCGGCGAACGGCGCGGCGAGGACCTGGATCCGCGAGTCGTACGGGAGCCGGTGCAGCAGCCCGCCCAGCATCCCGGCCCGCCCGCTGCACTCGTACGCGATGAGGATCCCGTCGCCCGTCTCCCCTTGCTGGACAAGGGAGTCGTAGAGCTCGATCGGGTCCTGCTCGGCCGGGTCGACGACATGGTCCGCGCCCATCTTCGCGGCGAGCTCCCGGCGTTTGGGTGAGGGCTCGGAGGCGATGACCGTACGGACGCCGCGGGCCTTCGCCGCGACGATCGCGCCGAGGCCGATCGTGCCGCAGCCGATCACCAGCGCCGAGTCCGCGGCGGTGAGCCCGGAGCGCTGGACGTGCATCTCGCCGACGTGCAGCGGCTCGGCGAGCGCCGCGTGCTCCAGCGAGAGACCGTCGGGCACGTGCCGGGCCCAGAACGCGTCCACGGTGATGAAGTCGCCGAAGGCCCCGTGGTACGTGTTCGAGTAGCCGATGATCGTCGGGACGCCGGTGGCCGGATCGGTGACGATGCCGAGGCCCGCCACGCGGTCGCCGACGGAGAAGTCGCCCACCTCGGCGCCCGCCTCCGTGACGACGCCGGAGAACTCGTGGCCGAGCACGATCGGGCGCTCCGGATCGAACCGGGCGAGCGGATAGTCGGCGCCCTCGACCACCTCGCAGAACCGGTCCGCGTCCTTCGACACCGTCAGATCGCTGCCGCAGATGCCGCACGCGGCGACCTCGACGCGGAGCTGGCGCGGGCCGAGGGGCGGGAGTTCGGGCACGTCGGCGAGGCGGAACTCGCCGTCCAGGAACTGCACGGCACGCATGGCTCAGGCCTCCTCGGCTCGGGGCTCGCCGTAGTACTCGGTGTGCGCCTTGGTGATCGCTCCGGCCAGCTGCCCGATGAGCTGCTCGCGGTGGTCCTCGGCGAACTGCAGGCTGGCCTGGCGGTTCCGGTTCCGGTTGCGGAAGTGCGGGACGACCTCGGAGGCGAACAGTTCGTAACTGCGCTTGGTGTCCTCCCAGTTCGCCATGTCGACGTGCAGGACGAGCATCGTCCCGAAGCCGCCCGTCTTCTCGATCAGCGCCTCGATCCGGGCGATGGCCTGGTCCGGGGTACCGATGACGGCCTGCCCGAACTCGCCGAGGGAGTTGTGGCGCCAGAAGTCGATGACGCCCTGCGGGGTGGCCGCCCAGTCGGGGTAGCGGCCGTTCTGCCGGTTCGCGTACGCGGCCATGGCCTGGATGCGGCGGCTGACCGCGCGCTCGGCGTCGGCCTGCGTCTCGGCCAGGAACATCGGGTTCACCAGGCGCCAGCGGGAACGGTCGGCGACGTGTCCGTGCTCGGCGGAGACCTTCTCGTAGATCTCCCAGTTCCGGTCCAGCGCGTCGAACCCGGCGGGGGAGCTCGCGGCCAGCGACAGCAGCGACAGGCCGTGCTTTCCGGCGAGCACCGAACCGTTCGGGGAGACGGTGGAGGCGGCGACGACCTCGATGCCGGCCGGGTCGTACGTCGGCAGCTGGGCCCGTGCCTCGCGGAGCGTGAACCAGTCCGTCTCCCGCGACACCACCTCGCCGCGCAACAGCGGCAGCACGACCTCCAGCGCCTCGCCCTGCATGCGCCGCTGCTCGGCCGGGTCGATGCCCATCATGCGCGCGTCCAGCGGGATCTTCCCCGGCCCGGTCCCCAGGATCACCCGGCCCCGGGTCTGCAGGTCGAGCTGCGTGATGCGGTCGACGGTGATCAGCGGGTGGTGGTACGGCAGCGAGACCACACCCGTGCCGAACCGGATCCGGGACGTCCGCTCGGCCGCCGCCGCGATGAACTGGTCCGGCGCGGGCACGATCTCCGCCCCCGTCGAATGGTGCTCACCCATCCACGCCTCCTCGAACCCGAGGTGGTCCAGATGGGTCATGAGATCGATGTCCCGCCGCAACTGGAGCGCGGGATCCGCGTCCAGCGGGTGGAACGGGGCGAGGAAGGCCCCGAACTTCAGTGATTCGGCCGTCCACATCGTTGAACTTCCCCTCACTTGACGCTACTTGGCGCTGCGTTGCGCAGGGCGGAGCGAGCACGGGAACACTCGGGCATCCCCGGCGAAGCGGTCCCGACGCCTGGTTGTGTATCACGTATTTCAATCACGTGATAGAACTCTTACCGCTGACCGGGACCGCCCCCCGGACATGCCTCAGGCCCGCGCTGCGTGGGGAACCAGCGCGGGCCTGAATCGACTTCTGTGCGGTTTGAGGGCGGATTGAGGGCGGTCTGCGGGTGGCCTGCGGGTGGGCCTACCGGATCTGCCGCCCCGAGATCGCGCGGGCGATGACCAGGCGCTGGATCTCGCTCGTGCCCTCGAAAATGGTGTAGATCTTCGCGTCCCGGTACATGCGCTCGACGGGGTGCTCGCGGCTGTAGCCGGCGCCGCCGAGGACCTGGATGGCCTTCTCCGTCGCCGAGACCGCGAGTTCGCCGGCCCGGAGCTTCGACATCGAGCCCTGGCCCGCGTCGAAGGTCTTGTTGTTGCGGGCCATCCACGCGGCCTGCCAGATGAGGAGGCGGCAGGCCTCGATCTCCGTACGGATGTCCGCGAGGGCGAAGGCGATGGCCTGGTTGTCGATGATCGGACGGCCGAACGCCTCACGTTCGCCCGCGTAGTCGAGGGCGTACTCGTAGGCGGCGCGGGCGATGCCGAGAGCCTGGGCGCCGACCGTGGGGCGGCTGACCTCGAACGTGGACATCGCGGCCTGTCCGCGACCGCCCCGGGTCCCCTCGCGGGCCCGCGCGAGACGGGCGTCGAGCTTCTCCTTGCCGCCGAGCAGGCAGTGGCCCGGGACCCGTACGTCGTCGAGGAAGACGTCGGCGGTGTGCGAGGCACGCAGGCCCAGCTTCTTGATCTTGCGGGCGCCTTCGAGGCCCGGAATGCCCGGCGGCACGATGAAGGCCGCCTGGCCGCGCGAGCCCAGCTCCGGGTCGACGGAGGCGACGACCACGTGCACGTTCGCTATCCCGCCGTTGGTGATCCAGGCCTTCTGGCCGGACAGGACCCATTCGTCCTTGGCCCCGTCGTGACGGGCCCGCGTCCGCATCGCCGCCACGTCCGAACCGGCCTGCGGCTCGGACACGCAGAACGCGGCGAGCTTCGGGTCCGTCTCGTCGCCGAAGCACTGCGGCACCCACTCGGCCAGCTGATCGGGCGTCCCGGACGAGAAGATCCCGGCCACCGCGAGCGAGGTGCCGAACAGCGACATGCCGATGCCGGCGTCGCCCCAGAACAGCTCCTCGTTGGCGATCTGCAGGGAGATCCCCGTCGGGTCGCCGAACAGCTCGGCCAGCGACTCGAACCCGTACAGGCCGATCTTCGCGGCCTCGCGGATCACCGGCCATGGAGTCTCCTCGCGCTCGTCCCACTCGGCGGCCGCGGGGCGCACGACCTCCGCCGCGAAACCGTGCACCCAGTCCCGCAGTTCCCGCTGCTCCTCGTCCAGTTCGAGAGAGAACACCATGCCCGCCGCGCCCCCTAGGCCTTCGGGATGTCGAAGTAGCGGGTCAGGCCGGAGGCGAGCGCGACATCGCCCGCGATCTTGACCTTGCGCATCATGAACATGGTGACGGGCGAGGAGTTGCCCGAGACCAGCTTGAGGAAGTCGGCGTCGCCCATGATGAGCGTGACGCGCGGCTCCGCGTCCGAACGGCCCTCGGTGACCGTGCAGGTGCCCTTCGAGATGTGCGTCTCGTAGACGGCCTCGGGGTTGTCGCCCTGACCCGTGACCTTCCAGCGGATCAGCGCCTCCAGCTGCCCGGCGACCTCGGGCTTGAACTGCCGCTCCATGCGCCCGAAGACCTCCTTCAGGACACGGCCGCGCAACTCGGCGTCCCGCGCGATCTCGCTGATCTCCTTCGCGGACAGGCCCTTGACGATCCGTGCGAACTCCTCGGGCGTGACGCTCGCGAAGTCGAGGCCCGCGATCTCGTCGGCACCGCTCATGGAAGTCTCCCTCGGTAAGTTTCTTACTAATCAGTAAGATTACTGCTTGGTAAGGTTACGGCGACGTAGATAGGCTGACAAGGGTGACGGGGACACGGGGAGCGGCTCAAGGGCGCACGGCAGCGGCCGGGCGGCGCAAGCGCGTGCCGCGCGAAGTGCGCGAGCAGCAGATCATCGACGTGGCCGTGGGCGTCTTCGCCAAGCGCGGCTATCACGCGGCCAGCGTCGACGAGATCGCCGAACTCGCCGGGATCTCCAAACCGATGGTCTATCTCTACCTCGATTCCAAAGAGGGCCTCTTCCTCGCCTGCCTGCGGCGCGAGGCCGCACGTCTGGTCGCGGCCTTCCAGGACGCGGCGCGCGGCGCCGGCGCCGCCCCCGAACTGCGGCTCTACGCAGGTCTGTCCGCGTTCTTCGCCTTCGTCGCCGAGCACCGCGACAGCTGGGTCGTCCTCCATCGCCAGGCCTCCGAGCTCAGCGAGGCGATCGCCGCGGCCGTCGCCGAGGCACGCCGCGCGGTGATGGCCGAGGTCGCCGGACTGATCAGCGATGGCATCAGCGACAGCGGCCGCGGCGAGCGACTGCGCGCCCAGGACGCCGACTTCGTGGCGCACGCCCTGGTCGGCGCCGCCGACTCGCTCACCGACTGGACCGAGCAGAACCCGGGCCAGTCACCCGAGGGCGTCGCCCTGCGACTCATGAACATGGTGTGGGTGGGCATGCGCGACGTACTCGACGGCGAGGCCTGGCTGCCCCGCGGCTGACTCCTCTCGCGACCTCCTCACGGCTCCCCTCCCGTTTCCTCTCGCGGCTCCCTTCCCGTCTCCCGTGCGGATTCCTGCGTGACCCGTTGAATTTTCCTTACGCGTGGGTAAGTTGACCTCCCAGTAAGTACGAGCAAGCACCGGAGTCCAGCAGCCGCGCGACCGGGAGCCGTCATGGGCGTACGCAAGGATCTGAAGCGGGCCAGGAAGCGAAGCGACCTCGCCGAACGGGCCAGACCCGAACTCGTCAGGGACGAACACGGAACCGTCCGCCAGGCACACGTCGCCCCGCTCGCCGCCCCACCCGCCGACGGCTCCACCCCCGCCGACATCCCGTACACCAACGCCGCCGAGGACCCGGGCGCCGTCGTCCTGCGCCGCAAGGAGGCGGGGGAGTGGAAGCCGGTCACCGCGGCCGCCTTCGCACGCGAGATCACCGCCGCCGCCAAGGGACTGATCGCCGCCGGACTCGAACCCGGCGGGCGCGTCGCCCTCATGTCCCGCACCCGCTACGAATGGTCGGTCCTCGACTTCGCGATCTGGGCCGCCGGCGGCCAGACCGTCCCCGTCTACGCCACCTCCTCACCCGAACAGATCGAATGGATCCTGCGGGACTCCGGCGCCCGTCAGCTCATCGTCGAGACCCCGGAGAACGCCGCGGCCGCCGAGAGCGCCCTCGCCGCGCTCCCCGAGAACGACCGCCCCGCTGTCCGCCAGCTCGACGCAGGAGCCGTCCTCGAACTCGCGACGCTGGGCCGCGACATACCCGACGAGGAAGTCACCAAGCGCCGCGCCGCTCTCACCCCCGACACCATCGCCACCGTCTGCTACACCTCCGGCACCACCGGACGCCCCAAGGGCTGCGTCCTCACCCACGGCAACCTCCACGCCGAGGCCGCCAACACCGTCGAGCTCCTCCATCCCATCTTCAAGGCCATCACCGGCCAGACCGCCTCCACCCTCCTCTTCCTCCCCCTCGCCCACATCCTCGGCCGAACCATCCAGATCGCCTGCCAGCTCGCCCGCATCGAGTTCGGCCACTGCCCGAGCATCAAGCCCGACGAACTACGGCCCGAACTCCGCTCCTTCCGCCCCACGTTCGTCGTCGGCGTCCCCTACCTCTTCGAGAAGATCCACGAGACCGGACGCGCCACCGCCGAGAAGATCGGACGCGGCGCCTCCTTCGAACGCGCCGACCGCATCGCCGTCCGCTTTGCCGAAGCCCACCTCACCCGCTTCCTGGACGGCGGTCAGGGCCCGGCCCCTGCCCTCCGGCTCGCCGCCGGCCTCTACGACCTCCTCGTCTACCGCCGCGTCCGCAAGGAACTCGGCGGCCGCCTGCGCTACGCCATCAGCGGTGGCTCCCCCCTCGACCGCAACCTCAACCTCTTCTTCTACACAGCCGGCATCGTCGTCTACGAGGGCTACGGCCTCACCGAGACCTCGGCCGCCGCCGCCATCACCCCACCGCTGCGCCCACGCCCCGGCACCGTCGGCCTCCCCGTACCCGGCACCACCATCCGGATCGCCGACGACGGCGAGGTGCTCGTCAAGGGCGGCATCGTCTTCGGCTCCTACTGGCAGAACCAGGACGCGACCGACGAAGTCCTCGACCCCGACGGCTGGTTCGCCACCGGAGACCTCGGCGAACTCGACGCCGACGGCTACCTCCGCATCACCGGCCGCAAGAAGGACATCCTCGTCACCAGCGGCGGCAAGAACGTCTCCCCGGCCGTCCTGGAGGACCGCCTGCGCAGCCGCTCACCCGTCGGCCAGTGCATCGTCGTCGGCGACAACCGCTCCTACATCGCCGCCGTCATCACCCTCGAACCCGAGTCCGTCGCTCACTGGCTCAGCGTGCGCAAACTGCCCGCCGACACCCCGATGTCCGAGGTGATCGCCGACCCGCGCATCGTCGCCGCCGTACAGAAGGCCGTCGACTACGCCAACGAGGCCGTCTCCCGCGCCGAGTCCATCCGCAAATTCACCCTGGTCGACGGCGAGTTCACCGAGGACAACGGGCTGCTCACCCCCTCCCTGAAGATCAAACGAACAGCGGTCATGGCGGCGTACGCCCGCGAGATCGAGGAGCTGTACGGTGCCTGAGCGCCAGCCTCAGCCTGATCCCGCGTCCGAGGCCGCGACCGAGGCAGTGTCCGAGACGGAGGCCCCGTCCGAGCCCGAGCCCGAGCCCGAGCCCGGCACGGACTACGACGTCGTCGTCGTGGGCTCCGGATTCGGCGGCTCCGTCTCCGCCCTCCGGCTCACCGAGAAGGGCTACCGCGTCGCCGTCCTCGAAGCCGGCCGCCGCCACACCCGCGACACCCTGCCCCGCACCTCCCTCTCCCTGCGCGACTACCTCTGGGCACCCCGCCTCGGCATGTACGGCATCCAGCGCATCCACCTGATGAAAAACGTCATGGTGCTCGCCGGCGCCGGCGTGGGAGGCGGCTCCCTCAACTACGCCAACACCCTCTACGTACCCCCGACCCCCTTCTTCCGCGACCGCCAGTGGGCCGACATCACCGACTGGCAGCGCGAACTCGCTCCGTACTACGACCAGGCCCGCCGCATGCTCGGCGTGCGCACCAACCCCACCACCACCGAGGCCGACGAACTGCTGCGAGACGCGGCCGGACGGATGGGCGCGGGGGACACCTTCCGGCTCACGCCCGTGGGCGTGTTCTTCGGCGACGGTGAGGACGCCGACGGTTCGACAACGGCCGGGCCCGGCAAGGAAGTTCCCGATCCCTATTTCGGAGGTGCCGGACCCGCCCGCACCGCCTGCACCGAATGCGGATCCTGCATGACCGGCTGCCGCGTCGGCGCCAAGAACACCCTCACCGAGAACTACCTCCACCTCGCCGAACGGGCCGGCGCCGAGGTCCGCCCCATGACCACGGTCACCGCAGTCCGCGAACGCTCCGACGGCACGTACGAGATCACCACCGTGCCCACCAACCGGCAGCGCCGCGGCCGCCGCACCGTGCTCCGCGCCCGCCACGTCGTCCTCGCCGCCGGCACCTACGGCACCCAGACCCTGCTGCACCGGATGAAGGCCGACGGGATCCTGCCCCGCCTCTCCGAGCGGCTCGGCGTGCTCACCCGCACCAACTCCGAGGCCCTGGTCGGCGCCCTGACCTGGCCCCGCCGGCTCGGCCGCAAGGACATCGACTTCACCCGCGGCGTCGCCATCACCTCGTCCGTCCACCCCAACCCCACCACCCACATCGAGAACGTCCGCTACGGCAAGGGCTCCAACCTCATGGCCCTCATCTGCGTTCCGCAGTACCGCCAGAACCTGCCCAAGCCGCTCGCCGCCGCCCTCGCCTTCCTCTCCCACCCGGTCCTCGTCGCCCGCACCGTCGTCCTGCGCCGCTGGTCCGAGCGGACCATCATCGGTCTTGTCATGCAGACCCACGACAACTCCCTCACCACGAGCCTCACCCGGCGCGGGCAGCTCACCGCCGAGCAGGGCCACGGAACGCCCAACCCCGTGCACATCCCGGAAGGCTGGGAGGCGGCGGGCCTGATCGCCGAGTCCATCAACGGCTTCGCCGGCACCAACCTCGGCGAGCTGCTCGGCAAGCCGCTCACCGCCCACTTCCTCGGCGGCTGCCCGATCGGCGCGACGCCGGAGCGCGGGGTCGTGGATCCGTACCACCGGCTGCACGGGCATCCGGGGATCTCGGTGGTGGACGGTTCGGCGGTCTCCGCGAACCTCGGGGTCAATCCGTCGCTGACGATCACGGCGCAGGCCGAGCGGGCCATGTCGTACTGGCCGAACAAAGGGGAGAAGGACCCCAGGCCCGAACCGGGGGCCGCGTACGCGGAACTGAGGCCGGTCATGCCGAAGACCCCGGCCGTTCCGGCAGGGGCGTTCGGCGCGCTGAGGTGGTGAGCGGGCGGCGCTGAGGGGGTGTCGGCGGGTGGAGCTCGGGCGGTCGGTCAGCGCACGGTCAGCGAACGGACAGCGTTCGGTCAGCGCTTGGTGGTGCTGTTGAACTTCGAGCGGGACCAGACGTAACCGACGGAGGCGATGACCATGCACCAGGCCAGCGAGATCCACCCGCTGTTGCCGATCTCCGTGCCCGACAGCAGCCCGCGCAGGGTCTCGGTCATGGGGGTGAACGGCTGGTTCTCGGCGAACCAGCGCAGTCCCGGGGACATGGAGTCGGCCGGCACGAAGGCGGAGCCGAGGAAGGGGAGGAACTGGACGAGCAGCGGCTTGTTGCTCGCGGACTCGACCGTCTTGGAGATCAGACCGAGCGCCGCCGACAGCCAGGTCACCGCGAACGCGATGGCCGCCAGGAGCCCGGCCGCGGCCAGCCACTCCAGCGCGGTCGCGTCCGACCGGAAGCCGACGGCGAACGCGACGGCGACGACCGGCACGAGACAGGCCATCGTCTGCACGACGCTGCCGATCACATGTCCTGTCATGAACGAGGAGCGGGTGATGGGCATGGTCCGGAAGCGGTTGATGATGCCCTCGGTCATGTCCTGGCAGACCGCGATCGACGTCGACATCGACCCGGACGCGACGCCCATGATGATGATGCCGGGCGTCAGATAATTCACGTAGGTGTCGCGGCCACCGCCCATGCCGGCGCCGATCGAGTCACCGAAGGCGTACGCGAACAGCAGCAGCATCAGGATCGGCGTCAAAGCGCTGCCGAAGCCGACCGCCGGGTAGCGGATGGCGTGCTTGAGGTTGCGCCGCAGCATGATCCGGGAGTCGTGCACGGCGTAGGTGAGCGAACTCATCGCAGGGTCTCCTTGATGTGCAGCTGGGCGACGTCGGCCGGGTCGGTGGAACCGGTGCCCTCGCCGGTCAGGGCGAGGAACACGTCGTCCAGGTCGGGGGTGTGCACGGAGAAGTCGGCGGTGCGGACCCCGGCGGCGTCGAGCCGGTCGAAGACGGTGCGCAGTGCGTCGAGGTCACCGCCGCCCGCGAGCCGCAGGGCGAGGTTCTCGTCGTCACGGGCCGCGCTCGGGAAGGCCGCGCCTGCCTGCTCGTAGGCGGCGAGGTCGTCGAAGCGCAGACGTACGTGGCTGCCGGGGATCTGCGCCTTGAGTTCGTCGGCGGTGCCCTCGGCGACGATCCGGCCGCCGTCGAGCACGGCGATCCGGTCGGCCAACTGGTCGGCCTCCTCCAGGTACTGGGTGGTGAGGAAGACGGTGGTGCCGTTCGCGACAAGCCCGCGCACGGTGTCCCACATGGTGCGGCGACTGCGCGGGTCGAGTCCGGTCGTCGGCTCGTCCAGGAAGATCACCTGGGGGTCGCCGACCAGGGTCATCGCCAGGTCGAGCCGGCGACGCATGCCGCCGGAGAAGGTCGCGGCGCGGTTCTTGGCGACGTCCGCGATGTCGAACCGTTCGAGGAGCGCCTGGGTGCGGGCCCGGCCCTCGCGTCGCCCGAGGCGCAGCAGGTCGGCCATGAGCAGCAGGTTCTCCTCGGCGCTGAGGAGGTTGTCGAGGGCAGCGAACTGGCCGGTGACACCGATCGCGGCGCGTACCGCGTCGGGTTCGGCGGCGATGTCGTGGCCCGCGACCTGGGCGTGGCCGCCGTCCGCGCCGACCAGCGTGGAAAGGATCTCCACGGTGGTGGTCTTGCCGGCTCCGTTCGGGCCGAGCAGGGCGAAGACGCTGCCGGAGGGGATGCGCAGATCGATGCCGTCGAGGACGGTCTTGTCGCCGTAGGACTTGCGCAGGCCGACGGCGGAGATCGCGGGGGCGGTCGAGGCCGAGACCGCTGTTGTGGATGTGGGCATGACAGATGAAGGCATGGAGCCCTCCCGGTGGGGGCCGAAGCCGAGGTGAAGGTGAAAGTGAAGGTGGCGGTGAAGGCGGGAGTGGTGGTGAAGGTGAAGTCGGTGGCGGGGCTCAGGGGCGGGCGCGGCGGACTTCGATGTTGCCCGCGCGGGTGCGGGCGTGGATCTTGACGGTGCCCTCCGTCTCCGCGGGCGGGGCGGCGTCGGCGAGGGTGTTGTGCACCTGCCCGTGTGCCGAGATGACGTCGAGCCAGGCGGCGGTGCCCTCGCGGACACCTACGTCGATGCTGCCGTACCCGGTGTCCAACTGGACGACCCCGGAGGCGACTTCACCGAGCCGCAGACTGCCGTACGCCGTGGTGGCGGTGACGGAGTCCTCGGCGCGGGTGATGTCGACCTCGCCGTGCGCACCGCTCGCCCGGAGCTCGCCCGTCACGGTGCCGACGGTGATGTTGCCGTGCGAGTTCTTGAGCACGGCGGAGCCGTCGATCACCCCGACGCGCACGTTGCCGGAACTGGTGGACAGCTCGGCGGCGCCCTCGACGCGGGTGACGTGGATCGCGCCGTGGGCGGCGCTGACCTGGAGCGGCCCGGTCTCCTCCAGGCGGATGTTGCCGCCGGAGGTCTTCACGTGGACCTCGCCGAGCCGGCCGTCACCGAGCACCTGGGTCCAGGAGCCGGTCACGTCCACGCGGGAGCCGGCGGGCAGTTCGACCGTCACGTCGACGGCGCCGCTGGGGCCGATGAAGCGCCGCTCCCTGGTCCGCACGGTCAGGACGCCGCCCGCGTACGCGACCTCGGTCTGCTCGGCGGCCTTGATGTCCTTGTCCCGCTTCGGACTGGCGGGGCGGACCTCGACGACCGTGTCGGCGCGGTCGCTCGCGGTGAGCCGGATGGAGCCGGCGCCCACGTGAGCGGTGACGGAGATCGGTTCCGGAGTGTCGAAAGAAGGCATGGCTGTTCCGTCCTTCTGGGTCTGGTGGGCGTCCCTGCCGGTGAGACGTGACGTGGTGAGGGGTGGTGGAAGTGGAGTGAGGTGCAGTGCAGTCAGGTGACGTGTTCGGCGCGGAGCCCGGTCAGCGCACCCAACCGGTGAAGCTCTGTCCTACGGAGCGGCTCTTCTCCTGGGGGCGTGGGGTGGCGCCACCGGCGTCGAGGGCGCCGGACACGGCGCGGACGAGCCAGGCGTTGACCGACAGCCCCTCGCGGTTCGCGGCCTCTTCGGCGCGGGCCTTGAGGTGGGCCGGCAGGCGCAGATTGACCCGGGCCGTGCCGCCCTCGTCCGTCTCGACGACGCCTGCGGGCGCCGGCGGGGCGAGGGTCGCTGCCGGGGGCTCGGCGCGTGGTGCGTCGCTCGGCGGCGGCGTCACCACGAAGTCGGGGTCGAGCCCGCGCAGCCGTACGTCGACCGAGCCCGGGGCGAGCTCGACGGTGATCTCGTCCATCGCGGCGGACAGAGCGTTGAGCAGGGTCAGGCGGGTCGCCGACTCGAGCGGGGCGGTGAGGCGCTCGGCCAGGGCGCGGGCTTCGTCGCCACCGGCTTCGGCGGCCACCGCGAGCTCCCGCTGGAGCGACTCGACGTACGGCTTCAGGTCCATGACGTCATAGTGGCACCACTGTGGTGCCATGCGCAAGCGGTCCGGAGAAATTTGGCACCACGGTGGCGCGCGGTGGCGCCATCTGGTGTCGCGTGGCGTCTGGAGGTGCGGGAGGGGTTCGAGTGGGTGGGGGTGGCCGGGCCGGCGGGGCGTTTCTGCGGGGCGGGGAACGGCTCGATTCAGGTGCGATGCCCTTGCGGCAGTTGGGAGTTGAGGGATTGGGGGAGGCGTGATGAGGCGGGACGATCGTCGCTGTGAGGGGCGTCGGAGGGTGGCGGGAGATGTGAGGGGAGGGAGAGGAGGCCGAGGGGACGTGGCGCCCGCAGGTACGCGAGGCATCGCCGGTGGCACTTATTGGTGCCACGTGACGCCAGATGGCGCCAACGAGTGCCACGTGATGCCGGAAGGTGCCGACGGGTGCCACGTGACGCCAGAAGGTGCCATCGGGCGTCGGAGTCATGCGGGAGCGGCGCCGGGCTGTGCCCGCTGTGACCCGGGGCGACGCCCGCGCGACTCGGCAGCCGAGGGCGAGCCCCACCCCGCCCCCGCTCTCCGCACTAGGGTCACCTCCATGCCTTTCGACGGGACGGGTGAGGCGGGGCCAGGGCCTGAGGCCGGGCCCGGTCCGGGGGCCGAGGCGGTCGCGGAGTTGGTGCGGGGTGCGCAGCGCGGTGATGCCCTGGCCATGGACGAGTTGCTCGGGGTTCTCGCCCCGTACGTGGGCCGGATCTGTGGGCCGATCGCGTTGCAGGACGGGCCGGACGCGACGCAGGAGGCGCTGATCGCGGTGTTCCGGGGGATCGGCCGGCTGAAGGAGCCCGCGGCGCTGTTCGGCTGGGCGCGGGCGATCGCGGTGCGGGAGGCGATCAGATGGGCCGAGCGACGTCGGCGCCGCCAGACCGTGCCCGTGGAGCGGGCGGAGTGGGACGAACTGCCGGCGACGACCGAGGAGGATCCGGAACTGGCCTCCGACATCGCCGACGTGCTGCGGCGCCTCGCCCCAGAGCACCGCGCGGTCCTTGTGCTGCGGCACGTGGAAGGGCTCGGGGAGCAGGAAGTCGCGGAGCTGCTCGACGTGCCCGTCGGGACGGTCAGGTCCCGGCTCTTCCGGGCCCGTAGATCATTCCGGTCGGGGTGGGGCTGACCGTGCGGAGACCCGGGCGGCCAGCCGGTCCAGCATCCGTTCGGCGCGGCGCGCGGACCACGGGGCCCGTACCCGGTCCGCGAGTTGCCCGCCGGGAAGCCGAAGGCTGCTGTAGAAGGCGAAGAGACAGCCGTCGTCGCCGTCCGCCCTGGCCGCCATGCCGCTGCCGAGCACCGCGCTCTGCATCAGGCACCAGCCGGGCCGCAGCACGATGTCGAACCGCTCCCGGTGCCCCAGCGCGCTGACCGCCCGTCCTTCGAAACGGTCCCTGGCGGCGGCACCTGCGGCACCCTCGCGCTCGCCGACGGGCGTCACGGCGAAGGAACGCAACCCGGAGACGAGCAGAGGCAGTTCGTGCTCGAGGTCGGAGGCGACGGCCCACACCTGTTCGACGGGGAACGCGAAGCGGCGCTCCGCGTAGACGGGCCGGCCGGACGCGCCCGCGATGACCTTCAGACGGCGCACCGGATCCAGCTCGGCCGTGGGCCAGCCGCCACCGTTCATCGCCGATGCCCCTTTCGCCCAGAAATCCTTGGCACGCAGAAATTTTCTCGGAATCCGAGGGAGTGCTTCGGCGTCCGCCTGCCCCTTCCTCCATGAGACCAGACAAGCGAACCCCGGGGAGACCCCATGGAGACCTTCGAGAGCCGACCGCGATCAGCCGAGTCCGAAGAGCCGCAGGACGTGCGGCACCGGTACGTGACCGTACGAGACGGCCTGCGCCTGCACATCACCGAGACCGGGAAGGGCGAGCCCGTGCTCCTCCTGCACGGGTTCCCGCAGGACGGACGCGCCTGGCGCCGCCTGGCCCCACACCTCGGCGACCAGTACCGCCTCATCTGCGTGGACCAGCGAGGCTTCGGCCGCTCCGACGCGCCGCGCACCGGCTACGACACGGACACCCGCGTTGCCGACGTCATCGCCCTGCTCGACGCGCTGGCTCTCGACCAGGTCCACCTCATCGGGCACGACTGGGGCGCCTGGGCGGGCTTCCACCTGTGTCTGCGAGCACCCCAGCGCGTGAGGCGCTTCCTGGCGCTGAACATGATGCATCCGTGGCCCCGCCACCGCAGACTGCTGCCGCAGGCCTGGCGCCTCTGGTACACGGCCCTGCTCGAACAGCCGCTCCTGGGCCGCTGGTTGCTCCACAAGCGCCCCGCCTTCACCCGCCACCTCCTCCGCAAGGGCGTGGTGGACCGGACGACCTGGGAACCTGCCGTGCTCGACGAATACACCCGCTCCAGCGCCGAGCCCGACCGGGCCCGCGCCGGCGAAGCCCTCCACCGCGCCTTCGCCCTGCGCGACATCGCCCGCCTCGCCCTGGGCCGCTACAAAAAGCTGTGCCTCACCACGCCCACCGTGATCCTCGGCGGCGAACGGGACTTCATGCTGCCCCCGTCCGTCCTCACACCCCCGGGCACGGCCCGCGCGAGCGACCTCCGCATAGAGGTGCTGCCGGACGTCGGCCACTACGCGCACGAGGAACGCCCCGACGCGGTGGCCGAGGCGGCCCGCACCCTCTTCGGGAGCTGACGCCGACGGAGACGGCCTGGGGGCGCCCAGGACTCAGCCGCGCTGCCGCCCCAGCAGCCGCGCGCCGAACCCGTAGTAGAGACCGAGCAGTACTCCTCCCACGGCGGCGACGATGCCGGTGGCCCGCCCGCTGCCCACCGCGCTCGTGAGCACGAGGGCGGCGGCGTACACGGTCGGCAGCCACCAGTTGAATCCGGCACGCGCGGTCGGCTTGGGCTGCTCCATCTGATCCCCCGTCATAGAGCTGTCGTAGTCGGGGCGATCTTTCCAGCCACATCAGATTCCGGAGAGGCATTTGGAAAACATGTACGAAGGCGAGGGCGAGGGTCGGGGAGAGGAGTGCGGCCACGAACTCGCCGAGCCCACCCCCGCCTCCATCGCCACCCCAACTCCCACCCCGAACCCGACCCCGACCTCAACACTCGAAGACGGACCAGCAGATGTCGTTCCGCAGCCGCTGGTCGTCGAGCACGAGGGCGCGGATCGGGTCCGGCAAGCGGTCCCGCTGCCACCGGCACTCGCGCCGCCCCGCGGCATCCGCCTCGTCCTTCGGCGCGGCGGCCCGGGCCGCCTTGATCGCGTACGCGGCCGCGCCGAGCTCGTGCGCGGCGACATGGGCGACGACGGCGGCCTGCCCGGCGGCGTACGCGGCGTTCCGGGCGGCGCCCTTCAGATCGCGCGCCGCACCCATCGCATGCCCGCCGGCCGCCCGCGTCTCCATCATCTTGAACTCGCCGCGCACCCAGGCCCGCGCATATGCGATCGCCTCCCGAGGCCGCGGATCGTCGGGCCGCTCCGCCTCGAACAAGGGCAGGACGTGCTCGGCGCAGTCGGCGGCCCACAGGGCCAGCAGGTGGTGATCGTCGTCGGTGAGCGTCCCGCCGCGTCGGATCGTGATGAACCGGGGGTCTCTCACCTTGGGGAGGATCATGCCCGCACGGTAGCGGCCGACGACCGCCGAGGCGGGTCAAGCAGCCAACTTCTCCTTCACCGCGGCCAGTTCCTCGTCCGGCCTGACCATCCGGGAGAGGACGTCCAGGTCGTCGGGGCTGTAGCGGGCCCGCACCTCGTCCCAGTGCTCGGCGGCGGCCTCCAGCGGTTCGACGGCCTCCGCGAGCCGGCCCAGCCGGTGCAGCGCCAGCCCGTAGTACCCGGCGGCCTCCCAGCGGTACGCGGCATCGCCGTCCTGCTCCCAGGCCATACGCAGGAAGGGCTCGGCCTCGGCGTGGGCGCCGCGCTGGGCCTTCAGCTTGCCCGCGAGCATGCTGTTGAGCCCGGACCCGTCCTCGGCGGCGCGCACGTACCAGCGCTCCGCCTCCCGATAGTCCCGGTGGTACTCGGAGAGCCAGCCCATGTGGTGGCAGGCGTCGTGGTGACCCGCCTCGGCGGCCGTTCGGTACCACTGATCGCGCAGCACCGGCTCGCGCCGCTTGTCATAGACCTCGGCGAGGTCGTGTGCCGCCTCCGGGTCCCCGGCCAGCGCGGCGGGTTCGATCAGCCGGAACAGCTGGGCCGCGTCCGCGCCGCCCCAGTCGCGGACGATCCGCGCGTAGGCGAACCCGGCCTGGACGTCACCGGCCTCGGCCCGCTCGCGCAGCCCGGGCAGCCGGTCCAGGTCCTTGCCGGGGGCGGCGGTCTCGCCCGCGCGGATCGCGGCGATCCGCGCGAGCTGCTCGACGACGTCCTCGTCGTCCTCGCCGACCGCACGGAACCAGCGCTCGGCTTCCTCGTAGCGCCGCTGCCGCTTGCACAAGAGAGCGAGGTTCCACTGCGCCGCCTTGTGGTCGTACCCGGTCGCGACCTCGTACCAGCGTTCGGCCTCGACGAGATCGCCGCGCTGCTCGTGCAGGACCCCGAGCGCGTACGAGGCCCCCTGGTATCCCGCTTCGTGCGCGCCGTGCAGCAGGCCCAGCGCCTCGGGCCAGGCGGCGTCGCCGCCCGTCTCCGTCAGGAACACGGCGTGATCCACCCGGGCGGACGCGGAGAGCGCGGACGCCCGCCGGTACAGGGCGGCGGCTTCGACGGTCAGGCCCGGGTAGGTGCGGAAATGCTTCTCGAGATCGAAGAGCGGACGCAGCGCCTCGACCGCGGCCTCCTCGTCCCCCTCGGCCTCGGCGGCGTCGAGATCCGCCGCGACGCGGTCGAAGTCCGCGCGGATCGAGTCGAACAGCTGCGACCAGCGGAAGACCGCGATGTCGCCGAGCTCGATATCGCTCATCAGGAACTTCGACGCCTCGGCGAGCTTCCCCTCGGCCGCGAGCAGCTTGCCGAGCTCGATCTTGCAGTCGAGATGCCGCCCGTCCTCCCACCCGCGCCGGAACCACTCGACGGCCTCGGGATCCCCGTTCTCCCGCAGCAGCACCCCGAGCCCGTACGCGCTCGGCGCGTGCCGCTCGGCGACGGCCCGGTACAGCGCGTCGGCCCCCGCCCGGTCACCCCGGATCTTCCGGTAGCGGGCCAGCGTGTAGTGAGAGAAGGCGTCCCCGGCCGCCACGGCCCGCTCCCAGTACGGGATGCCCTCGTCCACGTACGAATTGAGCACGAAGAAGTCGGTCCCCCGCCGAGCCCCCTGAGCATCCCCGGAAACCGCAGCGCCGACCAGAGCCTCACCGCGCGCCTGTATGTCCTGCGTGGTCGTCATGATCACATCGTGTCAGGCGCCGCCAAGTGCCCGAGTGCGGGCGGCTGTTGTGTCACGAGGGGTCCCCGGAAGCACTCGGGATCAAAGGGCGGTGAACACAGAAAATGCCCTCCCGGAGGGAGGGCGCGGCAGCGGAGCCGACTCGGATCGGACGGCGCCCCCGGCAGGACTCGAACCTGCGGCCAAGCGCTTAGAAGGCGCCTGCTCTATCCACTGAGCTACGGGGGCCGGTGTGTGGCCGGTGGCTCGGACGGACGGATGTGGGGGAGATCCGTGACCTTGCCGGGGACAAGGATAGAGCTCCCGGGTCCCTGTCCCTGCTGCTTCGCCTCCGTTTCGTCGCTGTGGCTCGATGTGGAGGTTCGGTGAAGCGGACCTGATAATCGCAGATGGGTACGAATCCTGCAGTGCTTTTGGTGCCTCGCGTCACGGGTGTTGTGCACTCGTTATGCCTGCGCCCCCACTTGTCCCTCGGTGCCCGCTGTGCGCTTCCTGTGTCGTATCGCACGACTTATCGGCGCGCAGACGGGGTCATATGCTTCAGAAAGCCACCAAAATTGGGCATTCTTCGCATGTGGTGACCTTGGACGTACGGCCTCAGCTGCTCGACGCTCTCACCGTGCTGCGCGACCGTGTCGCCGCCGCGCGTTTCCCGCTCCCCCTGCCGGGGGCGCCACGCGCGCGTGCCAACCGCGGTGAGTTGCTCGCCCAGCTCGACGACTATCTCGTGCCCCGCCTGCGGGCGCCCGAAGCCCCGCTGCTCGCCGTGATCGGCGGATCCACGGGCTCGGGCAAGTCGACCCTCGTGAACTCGCTCGTGGGACGGGTGGTGAGCGAGGCGGGCGTGTTGCGCCCGACGACCCGCACCCCGGTGCTGGTCTGCCATCCGGACGACCACCACTGGTTCTCCGGGATGAGGGTCCTGCCCGACCTGACACGCGTGTGGATGCCCCGCCAGACCGAGGGCGAGGGCGACGGCGCGGAGCGGGAGCCGGACGACGACGCGCTCGTGCCGCTCATGGAGGACGGCGAACGCGCCCTGCGCGTGGAGACCGCCGGCACCGTGCCGCGCGGCCTCGCCCTCCTCGACGCCCCCGACGTCGACTCCCTGATCGCCGAGAACCGCGTGCTCGCCGCCCGCCTGATCAGCGCGGCCGACGTGTGGGTCATGGTGACCACCGCCGCCCGCTACGCCGACGCCGTGCCCTGGCGCATGCTCCGTACCGCGAAGGAGTACAACGCCAGCCTCGTCACCGTCCTCGACCGGGTGCCGCACCAGGTGCTCGCCGAGGTGTCGCAGCAGTACGGCGCCCTGCTCACCAAGGCGGGGCTCGGCGAGGTCCCGATGTACACCGTGCCGGAGCTGCCCGAGTCGACCCGCGACGGCGGACTGCTGCCGGCCACCGCCGTCGCCCCGCTGCGCGCCTGGCTCGCCCACCGTGCCCAGGACCCGGCCGCCCGCGGCATCGCCCTCGCCCGCACCGCCCGCGGCGTCCTGGAGTCCCTGCGCGTACGGATGCCGGAACTGGCCTCCGCCGTCGCTCTCCAGTACTCCGCGACCGTACGGCTCACGACCGCTGCCGAGGAGGTGTACGACGACGAGCACGCGCGCGTGAAGGAGCGGTTGCAGAACGGTGCGGTGCTCGCCGGGGACGCGCTCAAGCGGTGGCGCAGCTATCCGCTGGACTGTACGGCGGGTGAGCTGCTCGACGCCCTCGTGGAGAGCCTGGGTTCGCTCCTGCTGTGCGCCGTCACCGCGGCGGACGCGCGCGTGGACGCGGCCTGGCGCCGCGAACCGGGCGGCGACGCGCCCGAACTCACCGGGCGCGACCGGGGGCTGGAGAGCGCCGAGCACCGTATCGGGCTGGCCGTACGCCGCTGGCGGCGCGTCCTGGAGGAGTACGCGGAGGAGCAGGTGCGCGGCGTCGCCGAGCTGACCGGGGGCACGCCGCCGGACCCGGAGGCCGTCGCCGCGCTCGTCGCCACCGCCCTGCTCGGCGGCCGCCGCGCCAAGTCCGCGGGCGAGCACCTCGCCGAACGCATCGGCGCCCAGGGCGCCCTGCGCCTGCGCGACCGCGGCGGCCGCCTGCTCACGGAGTACGTCGACAGCGTGCTCGGCACCGAACGCGAGCGCCGGCTCGCCCCCATGGACGCACTCGGCGTCGGCCCCGAGCCCCAGGCCGAACTCATCGCGGCCCTGTCGCTGCTGCAGAAGGAGAGGTGAGGGCGGTGACCACCGTCACGGATACGACCGAGAAGGCCGAGAAGGCCGAGAGGACCGAGAAGGCCGCGAAGGCTGAGAAGGCCGCGAAGGCGGAGAAGGCCGGGCGCGCTGAGCACGCCGAGTACACCGAGCACGGCGGGAACCTCAGGAGCGCCGGGAAGACGGGAAGGAAGGCCGCGCGGGGCGAGCGGGGCGAGAAGGCCGGGCCCTGGGACGACGGGCTCATCGCCCGGCGCGCCGAGGGCCGCCCGGCCGACGCCCTGACCACGTCCCCGTCCCCGGCACACGCCCCGGACACGACGGACCCGCTCAGCGCCCGCCTGGAGGCCCTGCGCGAGCTCGTCGGCCTGTCCCGCGCGCGGCTCGACGCCGGAACCCTCGCCGAGGCGGGCCGGGTCCTCGACGAGGCCGCGGCCCGGCGCCGGCTGTCCTCCCGGCACACCGTCGTCGCCGTCGCCGGAGCGACCGGCAGCGGCAAGTCGACCCTGTTCAACGCCCTCGCCGGCGTCCCCCTCTCCGAGACCGGCCTGCGCCGCCCCACCACCTCCGCGCCGATCGCGTGCAGCTGGACCGACGGAGCCGCCGCCCTCCTCGACCGGCTCGGCATCCCGGGCCGCTCCCGCCGCCGCCCGATCCAGCAGGGCGCACCCGGTTCCCTCGACGGGCTCGTCCTCGTCGACCTGCCCGACCACGACTCGGCCGCGCCCGAGCACCAGCACACCGTCGACCGGGTCCTCGATCTCGTCGACGCCGTGATCTGGGTCGTCGACCCTGAGAAGTACGCCGACGCGATGCTCCACGAGCGCTATCTGCGCCCCATGGCGGGGCACGCCGAGGTGATGTTCGTGGTGCTCAACCAGGTCGACCGGCTGCCCGACGAGGCCGCCGAGCAGGTCCTCGACGACCTGCGCCGCCTCCTCGACGAGGACGGCATCGCGCTCGGCGAGTACGGCGAGCCCGGCGCCACCGTGCTGCCGCTGTCCGCCCTCACCGGCGAGGGCGTGGGCGAACTGCGCGACGCCCTCGACCAGTTCACCGCGACCCGGCGGGCCGCCGAGCGCCGCATCGCCGCCGACATCGACGCGACCGCCGACCGGCTGCGGCCGCTGTACGCGGCGGGCCGGCAGGTCGGGCTGAGCGAGTTGGCCCGGGAGGAGTTCACCGACCGGCTCGCCGAGGCCGTCGGCGCCGCTGCCGCGGGACAGGCCGCCGAACGGGCCTGGGCCCGCGGGGCCAACCGCGCCTGCGGCACCCCGTGGCTGCGGCTGTGGCGCTGGTACGACGCCCGGCGCTCCCTCGCCTCGGCGATCCCGGCGCCCTCGGCCCCGGCCGACGACGAGATCACGGCGCGCCAGCGCGTCGAGCACGCCGTACGGGAGGTCGGCGACGCCGCCGCCACGGGCCTGCCCGCCAGCTGGGCACAGTCCGTACGGGACGCCGCCGCGCGCGGCGCCGAGGATCTCCCGGAGGCACTGGACGAGCTGGCGGCTTCGGCCGCCTCGCCCCAGGGCGGCTCGCGCAGGCAGCGCGCCGCGTACACGCCGGGTGCGCGTCCGCCGCGTCCCAAGTGGTGGCCGTTCGCCGTGCTCGTCCAGGTCGGGATGACGCTGCTCCAACTGCTCGGCGGGCTCTGGCTGGTGGCACAGATCGTGGGTGCCGTCTCGCCGAACCTGGGCGTGCCGGTGCTGATGATGCTGACCGGGATCGTGGGCGGGCCGTGCGTCGAATGGGCCTGCCGGGCCGCGGCGAAGGGGCCGGCGCGGCGGTACGGGCAGGAGGCGGAGCGGCGGCTGCGCGACGCGGCGGCGGCGTGCGGCCGGGCTCGGGTCCTTGACCCCGTCGCGGCGGAGCTGCTGCGCTACCGCGAGGTCAGGGAGCAGTACGTACGGGTGACGGGGTTTTCCACAACCGGCCGGTAGGTCACAGGCCGGAGCGGGGGAGCGGGGGCGGGAGCAGTCTGGGGATCGCGGTCCGGGAAGGGCTCGGGCCGCGATCACGCGTCCGGGCAGGGGCCGGCGCGGGAGGGGAGCGGACATGAACGAGACGCTGCTGACGGTCGTGGGGAACGTGGCGACGACGCCGGTGTTCCGGGAGCTGCCGACGGGGCCGGTGACCCGGTTCCGGCTCGCGGTGACGGCGCGCCGTTTCGACGCGGGGCAAGGGGCGTGGGTGGACAGCCACACGAACTTCTTCACGGTGTGGGCCTGGGGGAATCTGGGGGCGAACGTGCAGGGGTCGGTGTCGGTCGGTGAACCGGTCATCGTGCAGGGCCGGTTGAAGGTGCGTGACGAGGAGCGGGGCGGCCAGCACTGGACGTCGGCCGACATCCAGGCGACGGCCGTCGGGCACGACCTGTCGCGGGGCACGGCCGCCTTCCGCCGGGCGACGGCCCGCAAGGCGGCCACCGCGACGGAGGCTCAACAGGCCCGGGACGAACCGTCGTTCGAGATCGAGCCGGAGGCTCAGCCGGAGCCGGTCGGCTGAGGCGTTCGGTCGCGGGGGACCCATGGTGCGGTCGGCCGGGGTGTTCGGTCGCGGGGTGGACCCGTGGTGTGAGCCGCTGAGGTGGGGTTTCCGGATGTGGGCACTCCGGATGCCCGATGTGCGGCCTATCGCGCCTTGCGTGCCGGTGATTTGTCGACAAGTCCAGCTCAGGGTGCGTGTCGGCGATAACGATTGCGAGTCGGATCGGTTGCCGGGCGGCCGCTGCGGGGATCGTGAACAGCCGCTTACCTAGGATGCCGGGCGTGGCTCGAGCGAATCGAGGCGGCTCAGCGGGTTCACGAAGCCTCAGATGTCGCCCGGGTCACTGTGGTTGGCGACGAAGTGACCTCGATCTGCCGGCGGGACACCACCCCCCATGTGTCGACGCGTTCCGCCTGAAGGGGATTACGTGTTTTCTGTGTTCTCGCGGGCCGTGCGGGCCTCGTGGCGCGGGCGGGCCTGTGCCCGGGCCGCCGCGGCGGTCGCCGTGTCCGGCCTCCTGGCCGCCGGGGCGATAACCGGCGCCGGAGCGGCCCAGGCCGATGACGGCACCCAGCAGGAGGGTGGCGCCGGCGCCACCCTGGGAGGCCTCGAGACCTACGGCACGGCCGTGCTGCACGACAGCGGGCACGACGAGAAGATCCCCGCCGGACTGTTCCGGATGACCGTCGACGGCGGCGGCACGCTGCAGACGTACTGCATCGACCTGCACAACCCGACGCAGACCGATGCCAAGTACCAGGAGACTCCCTGGAGCGGCACGTCCCTGAGTCAGAACAAGGACGCGGGCCGCATCCGCTGGATCCTGCAGAACTCCTACCCGCAGGTGAACGACCTGGCCGCGCTCGCCCGCAAGGCCGGCGCCGGGAGCCTCACCGAGCAGGACGCCGCGACCGGCACCCAGGTCGCGATCTGGCGGTACTCGGACGGGGCCGACGTCGACGCGGAGAGCCCCGCCGCCGAGAAGCTCGCGGACTACCTGCAGCGCAGCGCCCGCGACCTCACCGAGCCGAGCGCCTCGCTGAGCCTCGTGCCCTCCGCCGTGTCCGGGCACCCGGGGGAGCGGCTCGGCCCGGTCACCGTGCGGACGAACGCGGACGCGCTCACCGTCACCCCGCCCGCCGAGGCGGCGTCCGGCGGCGTGAGGCTCGTCGACGCCAAGGGCGAGCCCGTCGTCTCCGCCTCCAACGGCAGCAAGATCTACTTCGATGTGCCCGAGGACGCCGCCGCCGGCTCGGCCGCGCTGACCGTGCAGGGTTCGACGACCGTGCCCGTCGGCCGCGCCTTCACCTCCGACAGCCGCAGCCAGACCCAGATCCTCGCGGGCTCCAGCGAGTCCGCGGTCTCCGCGACCGCGACCGCGACCTGGGCCGCCAAGGGGCCCGTGCCCGCGCTGTCCGCCCGTGAGAACTGCGCGAAGGGCGGCGTCGACATCACCGCGGTGAACAAGGGTGACGCGCCCTTCACCTTCACCCTGATGGACACCGAGTACTCCATCCCCGCCGAGTCCACGCAGACGGTGACCGTCCCACTGCAGGAGGACCAGGCGTACGACTTCACAATCCGGGGCCCGCACGGCTTCACCAAGCGACTGCGCGGCGTCCTGGACTGCCGCACCGCGTCGGCGGCCCTGGCCGTCACCTCCGACGACGGCGGCCTGCGCCCCCAGGCGACGACCCGCCCGAGCCCCGCGTCCGTCGGCGGCACCGGCACCCCCGGCCAGGACCTCGCCGAGACCGGCAGCTCGAACGCGACCCCGATCATCGCGGGCGCGGCGATCGCCCTCGTGGTCGTCGGCGGCGGCGCCCTGTTCCTCTCCCGCCGCAAGAAGACCCCGGACCAGCAGAACGACTGATCCCGAACGCTCCGGCCCACCCGCCACCACTGCCCGCCCCGTCCCGATCACGGAGGCGGGCAGCGGCATCTCATCCGGCCGGAGGCCGGGCGACGCCGCGCAGCCACGCGTGCAGCGCGGCGAAATCGGCGTCGGTCAGTCCCCGCGCCGGATCCACCCGGTGCAGCAGGAACGGCCCGGGGTGCGCGGCGGCGACCCAGTCGCGGTCCACGGCGCCGATCTCGTCATCGACCCAGACGAACGGCTCCGAGCCCGCCCACTCGACGATCAACGGCACCTTCCAGTGCAGCCCCCGCGGGCCCGGAGCCCCCTCACCGTCGCCGCCCGACCCGCCCAGCACCGGCAGCGGCGGCAGCCCGACCCGCGGCCCGACGATCTCGTCGGCATCCCCGCGCGTGGTCGCCGACAGTGATGCCCCGGCAACGCAGGGGTGTGTGGAAGAAGCCCAGTTCAGGCGCCCGCTCCGATACGGGTTTCCGCCCAGTGCTGGCCATGCGGCAAGATGGGGTGTATCTGCCCTCACGCGGTGGAGCCGCTTGACGCGGACCCGTACTTCGACTGCCGGACGGTTTCTCTTGGCTGAGTTCATCTACACCATGCGCAAGACGCGCAAGGCGCACGGCGACAAGGTGATCCTCGATGACGTCACCCTGAACTTCCTTCCCGGAGCGAAGATCGGTGTCGTCGGCCCGAACGGTGCCGGTAAGTCGACGGTCCTGAAGATCATGGCCGGGCTGGAGCAGCCGTCGAACGGTGACGCGTTCCTGTCGCCGGGCTACAGCGTCGGCATCCTCATGCAGGAGCCGGTGCTCGACGACTCGAAGACGGTTCTGGAGAACGTCCAGGACGGCGCCGCCGAGATCATGGGCAAGCTCAAGCGCTTCAACGAGGTCGCCGAGCTCATGGCGACCGACTACAGCGACGAGCTCATGGAGGAGATGGGCAAGCTCCAGGAGGACCTCGACCACGCCAACGCGTGGGACCTCGACGGTCAGCTGGACCAGGCCATGGACGCCCTGGGCTGCCCGCCCGGCGACTGGCCCGTCACCAACCTCTCCGGTGGTGAGAAGCGCCGCGTCGCGCTCTGCAAGCTGCTCATCGAGGCGCCCGACCTGCTGCTCCTCGACGAGCCCACCAACCACCTCGACGCCGAGTCCGTGAACTGGCTGGAGCAGCACCTGGCCCAGTACAAGGGCACCGTGGTCGCGATCACTCACGACCGGTACTTCCTCGACAACGTCGCGGAGTGGATCCTCGAGCTCGACCGCGGTCGCGCCATTCCCTACGAGGGCAACTACTCGACGTACCTCACCAAGAAGTCCGAGCGGCTCAAGGTCGAGGGCAAGAAGGACGAGAAGCGCCAGAAGCGCCTCAAGGAAGAACTGGAGTGGGTGCGGTCGAACGCCAAGGGGCGTCAGGCCAAGTCCAAGGCGCGTCTGGCCCGCTACGAGGAGATGGCCGCCGAGGCGGACAAGATGCGGAAGCTGGACTTCGAGGAGATCCAGATCCCGCCGGGCCCGCGGCTCGGCAGCATCGTCGTCGAGGTCAACAACCTCAGCAAGGCCTTCGGTGAGAAGGTCCTGATCGACGACCTCAGCTTCACGCTCCCGCGCAACGGCATCGTCGGTGTCATCGGCCCGAACGGCGCCGGCAAGACCACCCTGTTCAAGATGATCCAGGGGCTCGAGACGCCGGACGGCGGCGACATCAAGGTCGGCGAGACCGTCAAGATCTCGTACGTCGACCAGAACCGCGCCAACATCGACCCGAAGAAGACCCTTTGGGCCGTCGTCAGCGACGAGCTGGACTACATCAACGTCGGCCAGGTCGAGATGCCGTCGCGGGCCTACGTGTCCGCCTTCGGCTTCAAGGGCCCGGACCAGCAGAAGCCGGCCGGTGTGCTCTCCGGTGGTGAGCGCAACCGCCTCAACCTCGCGCTGACCCTCAAGCAGGGCGGCAACCTGCTGCTCCTCGACGAGCCGACGAACGACCTCGACGTCGAGACCCTGAGCAGCCTCGAGAACGCGCTGCTCGAGTTCCCGGGCTGCGCCGTGGTCGTCTCCCACGACCGGTGGTTCCTGGACCGAGTGGCCACGCACATCCTCGCCTACGAGGGCGAGTCCAAGTGGTTCTGGTTCGAGGGCAACTTCGAGTCGTACGAGAAGAACAAGATCGAGCGGCTCGGTGCCGACGCGGCCCGCCCGCACCGCGCCACCTACAAGAAGCTGACCCGCGGCTGATGGCTCGCCACGTATACGCCTGCCCCCTGCGCTGGGCGGACATGGATGCGTACGGACACGTCAACAACGTCGTGTTCCTCCGGTACCTGGAGGAGGCGCGCATCGATTTCCTGTTCCGCCCGGACAAGGACTTCCAGCAGGGGTCTGTCGTGGCGCGCCATGAGATCGACTACAAGCGGCAGCTCGTGCACCGGCACACCCCGGTCAGCATCGAGCTGTGGGTCACCGAGATAAAGGCCGCGTCGTTCACGCTCGCCTACGAGGTCAAGGACCCGGACCAGGTGTACGTCCGGGCCGCGACGGTCATCGTGCCGTTCGACTTCGAGGCGCAGCGGCCGCGCCGGATCACCGCCGAGGAGCGCGAGTTCCTCGAGGAGTACCGGGACGACGACGTGGACCGTGCGGAGGCGCTCGCCGCATGAGCGGGACCGCAGCGCCCGTGCTGCACTTCGCCGACGCCGGGGAGGCGGCGGATCTCGCCGCCTTCCTCGGCCGGCTGCTGCACTACGACAAGGCGGCCGCGGTACGGCTGCAGGCGCAGGCCGGCGGGCAGGCGCTCGCCGTGTTCGGCCGGCCGCCCTCGTTCGAGGTGCTGGCCGTCCGGGCCGTGCGGCTGCTCAAGCCGTACGAGAACGGGGTCGAGGACGCACTCGACGTCACCGTGTCCGCGGGGGAGCTCCTGGAGTCCGTGGACGAGGCGGCCGGGACGGTCGCCGTTCCGGCCGCGGTGACCGGGCCGCCGTGGGCGGGGGTGCTTCCTCCTCGCGGAGGGTGGCGGGTCGTCGAGGACTTTCCCGGTGGGGAGGCCCTGCGGGGGCTCGTGCGGGCCGCGGTCGTCGAGTTCCGGGAGCGGGTCGAGGGGCTGGAGCCCGAGGCGCGGACCCGGAGCGAGCTCGATCGGGTCGGGCGGGAGATCTGGTCCCGGGAGATCGGGGGCAGTGGGGTTCCCGTCCGGGTGGCTCATGCGGCTGTTTCCCTGGGATTTCTGCGCGGGGAAGCCGTTGATCTGCTCGTTGCCGGGGCGTGGGTTCGGCTGCGTACGGCGTACGGGGCGGTTGTCTATCGGCGGGTGTCGGCCGGGCTCGGCGGGTTGTCCGTCAGTCCCGTCTGAGGCTTGAGCCACGCGCGCCGTAGCTTCGCCCGTCTCGTCGGCGAGTGCCGGCCGGTGGGGCTTCTCGCGCCCCGCGACGGAGTCGCTGATCGGTACAGCCCCGCGCCCCTGAAATGCAGACCCTTCGGGTCGCATTTCCCCGATACGGGTTACCGCTCCTGGTCGTCCGGCCACACCTGGATGTGGTCCGACTCCAGTTCCAGCATCACGCGGTCCCGCATTTCCAGGGACTCCGTGTATTCGGCGGGGAGTTGGAGGCGGCCCGCGCGGTCGAGCATGGCGTATTCGCGGGAGATCAGGGACTCCTGGCCCGTGGTCGCGTCGACCTGGGTGTGGCGGAGCACCTCCGTCGAGGTGCGGCCGTCGCGGATGGCCACGGTGCGGCGCACCTCCGTCGCCACCGTCTGGTCGTGCGTGACGATGACGACGGTCGTGCCCAGTTCCTCGTTCGCCGTGCGGAACGCGGCGAAGATCTGCTCACCCGTGTGCGAGTCCAGTTCACCGGTCGGCTCGTCGGCGAGCAGGACCTTCGGCTCGTTGGCCAGGGCCACCGCGATCGCCACGCGCTGCTGCTGGCCGCCGGACATCTGCTGCGGGCGGCGGTTCTGGCAGTCGGCGACGCCCAGCAGGTCGAGAAGTTCGGCGGCGCGGGCCGCCTTCTTCGAGCGGCTGGTGCGGCCGCGCAACTGCATGGGCAGGGCCACGTTCTGACTGGCCGTGAGGTACGGGAGCAGGTTGCGGGCGGTCTGCTGCCAGACGAAGCCGACGGCCTCGCGGCGGTAGCGCAGGCGGTCCTTCGCGGTCATGGCGAGCAGGTCGTACCCGGCGACCTTGGCGGCGCCCGCCGTGGGCTCGTCGAGGCCCGCCAGAATGTTCATCAGGGTCGACTTGCCGCTGCCCGAGGCGCCGACCAGGGCCATCAACTCGCCCTCGCGGACCAGGAGATCGAGGCCCTGGAGCGCCTGCACCTCCACGCCGTCCGTCGTGAAGATACGGACCAGGCGGTCGCAGCTGATCAGGGCGTCGTGGCCGAAGGCCGGCCGGTCCCGGTGGGCCGTGGCCCGCTGTTCCAGATCGGCGAGGGTGGGGCCGGCGCCGGTCGTGGTGCTCTCTGTCGTCATGGCTGTACGGCCTCCCCGTTCGTCGACGTCAGCTCGTTCGAGTCGTGTGTCATGCGGACTCACCCGCCCGCAGCTCCTTCACCGAGCCGCGCCGCCCCGCCCACCAGGCCTGCAGCGACGCCACCCCGACCGCGACACCGAGCACGCACACGGCCGGTACGGCGAGGGAGAGCGGGTCGGTGGTCAGTCGGGAGACGGCGGCGCTCCTGGCGTCGGCGAGGGCCAGCGTCGACAGGTCGAGTCCGGGGGCCAGCAGGCGGATCGCCGCCCAGCCGGTGAGCGTGCCGCCGGCCGCCGCGAGCAGCGCCTGCGGCAGGGCTTCCAGGATCAGCAGGCGGCGGCCCTGGCGGCGGGTGAGGCCGAGGGTGCGCAGCCGGGCCAGGAGCGCGAGCCGTTCCGGGGTGGCCCGGGCCAGCGACAGCATCAGCGCCAGCACGGCGAACCCGGCGCCCGCCGCGACGGCCGACACGTACACGTCGGTCGCACCGGACTGCAGCGGCGAGTCGACGTAGCGGGCGCGCTCGGCGGCGAGGGTCTGGACGACGACGCCGCTGCCGGCCGCCTTGCGCAGCGCGGCGCCGTCGATCGCGTCGCCGGTCAGCAGCAGGGCGCTCGGGTCGGTGGTCGTGCCGCTCGCCCGGCCGAACCCGGCGGCGTCCATGACGAGGAAGTCGCGTTCGTCGTCCGCGAGAGCAGGGGTCGTAGGACGGACGGCGGCGATGCGGACGGGCAGTTCCTGGCCGTTGACCTGGAGGGTCAGGCGGCCGTCCGGGAAGCGGCGGGCCAGGGAGGACGAGGCGAGCGCCGGGACCGGGCCCTTGCCGCCCGCCACCGGCGCCAGCGCGTCCACCGGGAACGCGCCGAGGCCCGTGTGCCGGGACAGCCGGGCGTACGCGGCGCGGTCCACCGCGGCCACGCTCACCTGGCGGCCCGTGCCGGTGCGCAGGTCGGTGCGCAGCGCCACCGGGGCGACGTCCCGGACGCCGGGCACCGCCTTCACCCGGGCCGCGGTGCCGTCGGGCAGCGGCTGGGACAGGGCGACCCGGGCGTCCGCGCCGGTCGCCAGGAGGGCGGCCCGGTCCCGGGCCGCGTCGATCCCGGCGAGCACGCTGCCGCCGAACGCCGCCGTGGTCAGCGCCGTCAGCAGGGCCAGCAGCGGCAGCACCGCCGTGCCCGCGCCCGCCTGCGCACGGCCCGCGCGGGCCAGCGACAGATAGCCGACCGCTCCGCGCAGCCGGGACATCGGGCCCGTCAGCCGGCGCAGCGGCAGCGGGTAGAGCCGGACCAGGAGGAACGCGGCGACGACCCCCACGAGGACCGGGGCGAGCGCGACCAGGCTGTCGCCCTCGCCCGTGCCGCGCCGGCGCAGCGCCACGATCGCGCCGATCGCGAGGACGAGGACGGTCAGTTCGGCGACCGTGCGGCGGGCCGAGGGGCGGGCGGTGGCCACGTCGTCGCGCTCGGCCTGCATCCGCACCGTGCGGTGCGCGAACAGGGCCCGCACGGGCAGCGCCGCGCACGCGAGCACCGCGACGGCCGCCGCGCCCAGCACGGCGGGCGGCAGCGTGCCGTGGTCCGTCGTGCGGACGGCGAGGAAGCAGCCGAGGGCCGCGGCGGGCACCGCCACCACGGCGCTCTCCGCGCCGAGCCGCCCGGCGATCCCCTTCAGGGAGGCGCCGCGCGAGCGCAGCAGCGCGAACTCGCCCCGGCGCCGGTCCGCGCCGAGGCCGCCCGCCATCAGCAGCACGATGCAGGCGACGGTCGCCGTCCCGTAGGCGGCGACGGACACGACGGGGGAGATCCCGGAGCGCAGCCGATCGTAGGAGGTGAGGGCGTCGCCGAGGCCGGACGCGATGAACGTGTAGGGCGCGTTCGTCGCCTCGCGCGCCTTCAACAGGCCCTGCCCCGCCGTCATGTTCGCGAGCATGCCGCGCAGCCGGGGCAGGTCGGAGGCGGTCAGGTCCGAGCCGTCGGGCAGGTACTGGAGGTACTGCTCGGGCTTGCCGTCCGTCTGCAGCAGGACGGGCGCCGCGTCCGGCGGCAGGATCAGGCCGGCCAGCCAGTAGCGGGGCGACTCGGGGTCGCGGGGGTCCTCGTGCTTGAGCTCGGGCGTGCGCAGCAGGGTGTCGATGCCCCAGTAGCCGCCCGCCGGGTCGTCGGGCGTGACGACGCCCGTGATCCGTACGGTGATCCGCTTCTCACCGCCCGCCGGGAGGTGCAGCACCGAGCCCGGCTTGAGCCGCATCCGCTCGGCGACCGGCCCGGTCACGGCGGCCTCCACCTCCGAGGCGGCCGCGACCTTGCGCGGCAGCCGGCCCGTCACCTCGGTGGCGTGGCCGGCGAGGGCGCCCTGCGCGTAGAGCTGGAAGCGGGCGGGCCGCCGGTCGGGCCGGGGCAGCCACGTCTCGTCCGCGGCCAGCGCGTTCGTCGAGCGCACCCCGTACGAGGAGGCGTGCGCGTCGACCTCGAACGGTGCGGGCAGCAGGCCGTGGACCGTGCGGAACGCGTCGCGGACGACGTCCTCGCGCAGCAGCTGCGCGCGCTCGGAGTCGGGCCGGCCGATGCCGGGCTCGGCGGTCGTGACGGCCAGCACGGCGCGGTGCGGCGGGAGTTCGGCGACGGTGCGGCGCAGTCCGTCGTCCTCGTAGCCCGCGACGGCGCGCGGGAACGCGGCGGCGAGGAACGCGGCGAGCAGCACGAGCACGCCGAGCGCGGCGGCCGCACCGGGCGCGGTGCGCAGCCGGGTGCGCACCCAAGGGGCGGTGGGAGCCGCCATGTCACTCGCCTCCCTGCGTGCGCAGCACGGACGCGAGCTGCGGCGGCCGGCGCAGCGCGAGCGCCGCGATGATCAGTACGGGGGTCAGGGCGACGCCGCCGAGCAGCAACGCCACCTGTGACGGCGGAAGCTGGATCAGCACCTCGGGCACGGGCCGGGACGCGTCCCCGGTCAGCACGATCAGCGGCACCACGGCCCGGGTCAGGAACGCGCCGAGCGCCGCGCCCACGAGCAGTCCGATCGCGACGAGCACGCCCTGCTCGGCGGCGACGAGCCGGGTCAGCCGGCGGCGGGACGCGCCGAGCGCGGTGAGGACCGCGAACTCGTCGCCGCGTTCGCGCAGCGAGCCCACCGTGTTGACCGCGAAGCCGACCGCCGCGAGCGCGGCCGCGACCAGGGCCGCGGCCGACAGGGCGGACTGCGGGCCCGCGCCCAGCGGGTCGTCGCGCAGCGCGTCCACCAGCTCGGCGCGCGCGGTCACCTGCGAGGCGTCGACGCCGGGCAGATCCCGCGCGGCCGCGGCGGCGCGCGCGTCACCGCCCGGCTTCGTGGTCAGCCACCACTCGTCCGGGTCGAGCGCCGGGTACCCGAGCTCGGTGAGGGCGCGGTTCGCCGCGTGCAGGTCGAGGAGGACGGCTCCGCCGTCGCGCTCGGGGTCGGCGGCGCCGGTCGTCGGCAGGGCACGGACCGATCCGGCGATCCGGATCCGTACGGTGCCGGTGGGCACCGGCAGGTCCATCGTGTCGCCCTTCTTCAGGTCGGCCGAGGCCAGGAACCGGTCGGTGGCCACCGCGGGGACGGTGAGCGCCACCTGCCGGCGCACCGTGAGCCGCACCGTCGTGCTCGGCGTCGCCACGAACCATCCGGCGTCCTCGGCGGAGACGAACCCGGTGTCGTACGTGAACGCGAGACCGGAGCCGGCCCGCTCCGCGCGCGGCGCGGTCGCCGGGGCGTCCGCCGCGGAGGCCGGGTCGTCCCCGCCCGTCGTGCCCTCGGGGTCCGGCAGCTGAGTGCGCCAGCGCGCGGCGGACAGGTCGAGCGGCTCCTCGGCCCCCGCCGCCGTGCGGGCCCGCACGGACCGCAGGGTGACCCGCTGCGAGGCGTTCTCGCCGATGTGCTGCTCCGTCACGAACTCCAGGCCTGTCAGGCGCAGCGGGTACGCGGCCCGGCCCAGACCGGTGTCGAGCCGGTGCTCGCGGCCGTCGACCGGGAGCTTGCCGAGTGTGAGGCGGTAGGGCAGGCCGAAGCGGTCCACGACGGTGGCCGCGACCGCCGTCGTCTCGCCGGGCGGCGCGCCCTTCCCACCGGAGACGGTCTTCGCGCGCAGCGCGAACGAGAGGCTCGCCGCGTCCTTCGGCACCGGCGCCCCGGGGTCGGCGGAGCGCGCCGGACGTACCGCGCCGAGCACCTTCCCCGGCGTCGAGCCGGAGAGGTCGTCGCGCATCAGCATCCCGTCGTGGACGCGGGCCGTGTCCAGGGCCAGCGCGGTGCTGGTCCGGCCGCTCTGCAGCGGGACCTCGACGCGCCGCGCGGGCGCCGCGTCCTCGACGCCCGGCACCGCCGGATACGCCGCCGCCTGCGCCATGCCGGGCTCCGTGCCCTGCACCCGCACCGACGCGCCCGCCCGGAAGTCCGCCTGGTCCCGCTGCGAGCGGTCCCACGAGGCGCCCTGGCCGACCGCGAGCATGCCCATCGCCGAAGCGAGGACGAGGAGCAGCACCGGGCCCGCGCCGCGCATCGGGCGGCGGCTGAACTGCCAGCCCGCGAGCGCCGTCGACAGACCCCGGCCGCGGGCGGCGCCGCGCTCCGCGAGCCGCGCCACCGGCGGCAGCAGCCGCAGCGTGAGGACGGTGCCGGCGAGCAGCGCCAGCGCGGGCGCCACCACGAGCAGCGGGTCGATGCCGAGACTGCCCTTGCTGTCGCTGCTCAGCGCGCCCGTGCCCGAGGTCTGCTGGTCCAACTGCCAGTAGGCGACGGCCGCGACGACCAGCAGGCCCACGTCCGCGCCGGCCCGCAGCGGCGCCGGCAGCGCCCTGGCCCGGCCGCCGCCGGGACCCTGCGCGGTCAGCGCGGGCAGCGTCACCGCGAGCGCGCAGCCCACCGCGACGCCGATGCCGACCAGCCACACCGAGGCGGCGCCCACCCCCACGTCGAGCTTCAGGCCGATCCGGGACAGGGCGCCCTGCGCGGCGACGAGCCGGGTCAGCGGGCCCGCGAGCAGCGGCGCGCACACCGCGGCGGGCAGCGCGAGCAGCAGCGCCTCGCGGGCCGCGAGCGAGGCGATCCGCCCCCGGGAACCGCCGCGCGCCCGCAACGTCCAGGTCTCCCCGGCCCGTTCGGCGCTCAGCAGCCGCGCCACGAGCAGTAGCGCGTACCCGGCGAGCAGCACCAGTTGCAGCGCCACGATCAGCAGGGTGGACCGTGACACGAGCAGGGCCCGCTCGGCCCGGGTCAGCACGTCGGGCAGCGAACCGGTGACCGTCACCGAACCGGCGAGCGCCGGGTCGTGCTCCAGTTGCCGGGTGCCCGCCCGCGCCGCGTCGCGCAGTGCGTCGATCCGCCCGGTGGTCACCGCCGAGAAGTCCGCGGTGGCCAGCCACGCCGACTCGCCCACGCCGACCCGGCCCCCGGACAGCACCGACGGGTCCGCCATCAGCGGCCCGTACGTCGTGAAGCTCACCTTCTGCACGCCGTGCCCGCCGAGCTCGTCGAGCGCCCAGTACGGGGACTGCGGGCGGGCCGGGCGGTAGACGCCGGTCAGTTCCACGGTGAGCTTCTTGCCGCCGAGCCGGTCGGTGAGGACGAGACGGTCACCGGGCGCGAGCTTCAGCTGCTGCGCTGCGGCCTGGGGCAGTGCCGCCTCGACCGTCTTTCCGGGGACGGCCCGGGGGAGCCGGCCGTCGGTCAGCTTCACCTCGGAGCGGTCGAGGACCGCGAACCTGGTCAGATCAGGCCGGTCCCGGTCCGGTCCCGGCAGCGCGTACGCGCCCGACGACGTGAGCGACTGCCGGCGCACCGGAAGTCCGTCGAAAGCGCGGTCCGTGCCCTTGCGGACCGCGGTCGCGGCGGCGTCGCGGCCGGACACCGGCACGTCCGCCTTCACGACGAGCGCGGTCGTCGTCGCGTCCCGGGTGCGCAGCATGTGCCGCAGCGAGGCGTCGCCGATCGCCCCCGAGAACGCGCTGAGCATCGCGAGGACGGACGTCGTGAGCAGGACGGCGAGGACGGCCGCGGCCAGCAGCAGGCGGTGCGCCCGCACCCGCAGGAGGACAAAATCCCACACGCCAGCCGCCCCCGTATCCCCTGCGCTCTACGCCGTACATCCCCGAAAGTCTGTCCGGATGTTGTCAGAGGCGGTACGGATTGCGGAAGAGGTCTGGACCGGATCGTGACCGGAATGTGGAGCCCGTGTGCCGGAGATCGGGCGGAGGCGGTGCCTCCGCCCGGGGCGCGCGGGGCCGGGCGGGCTCAGCCGGCGGTGTTCACCATCGAGGCCGCCGCGTACGTCAGGTAGTTCCACAGCGTGCGCTCGTGCTCCTCGGACAGGCCGAGCTCGTCCACCGCGTCCCGCATGTGCCGCAGCCACGCGTCGTGCGCCGCGCGGTCCACCTGGAACGGCGCGTGCCGCATCCGCAGCCGCGGATGCCCCCGGTGCTCGCTGTACGTGCGCGGGCCGCCCCAGTACTGCATCAGGAACAGCACGAGCCGCTCCTCGGCCGGGCCCAGGTCCTCCTCCGGGTACATCGGACGCAGCAGCGGGTCCGCGGCCACGCCCTCGTAGAACCGGTGCACCAGGCGGCGGAACGTCTCCTCGCCACCCACCTGCTCGTAGAACGTCAGCTCCTGAAGCGTGTCGCGCGGGATCTCAGTCACCCGTCCATCGTCTCAGACGCCCCGGCCGAGGACTCGGGGCTTAGGACCCCGCCCGGCCCGGTCCCGGGGCTCGCCGAACCGTGGCCGCCGGGGCAGGGTGGACATATGGGTGCAGAGCACGCCGACGCCGAGGGCGGCGACAGCGACGGTGACCTCGCGGTCCGTGCGGAGCGGGCACGGGCCGCACTCGTGCGCGAGATCGAACTGAGCGGGGCCTTCGACGCCGATCCCCGCTGGCGGGACGCGTTCGCCGCCGTGCCGCGCCACCTCTTCGTGCCGTACTACATCGTCGGCGTCCCCGGCGGCTACGAGCGGCTGTGGGGGCAGGATCCCGACCCGCGGCGGCGCCTGCGCTGGCTGGAGGGCGCCTACGCGGACCAGCCGCTGGCCACCCGGATGCGGGACGGGGAGCTGATCTCCTCCAGCAGCCAGCCCTCGCTCATGGCGACGATGCTCGTCGAGCTCGGGGTGGAGGACGGGGACCGGGTCCTGGAGGTCGGCGCCGGCACCGGCTACAACGCGGCGCTGCTCGCGCACCGGCTCGGGCCCGACGCCGTCACGACCGTCGACCTCGACCCCGAGATCACCGAGTCGGCGCGGGCCCATCTCGCCGCCGCCGGGTACCGGGCGGTCGTCGTCACCGGGGACGGGGCGCGCGGGTGTCCCGAACGGGCGCCGTTCGACCGGATCATCGTGACGTGCGCGCTGCGCGGGGTGCCGTTCGTGTGGCTGGAGCAGTGCCGGCCGGGGGCACGGATCCTGGCGCCGCTCTCCACGGGGATCGTCGTGCTCACGGTGCGGGACGCGGGGTTCGCGCAGGGGAGGTTCCTGAGCACCTCGGCGTACTTCGTCGCCCTGCGGGGGGCCGGCGGCGGGGAGGCCGGATCAGGGTGGGCCGGCCGCCTGCCGAGGAGTCTCGTACGGGACGAGGTGTTCCGGTTCGTGCTCACGCTGGTCGGCGAGTACGGGGGTGTGGACGCGCGGGAGGTGCTCCGGGTGTGGGAGCGGGAGGGGCGGCCGGGGCGCGAGCGCTTCGGGGTGACCCTGGACCGGGGCCGGGCCTATGCGTGGCTGGACGATCCGGCGGGGCCGCATGTGTGGCCTCTGCGGGGTTCCGCATGAGGGGGCGGCTGCTCGGTCGCCGTGGGCGGGTGCGGCCCGGTGGGGGCTGGTCGCGCAGTTCCCCGCGCCCCTGAAATGCAGGCGCTGCGCGCCGCATTTCCCCGATCAAGGCGCAGGGCGCCTTTCATCTGGGGAAGGCGCGGCGAAGCCGCAGCCTTCCAGGGGCGCGGGGCTGTGTCCATCAGCGGCTCCGCCGCGGGGCGCGACCAGCCCCCACCGGCCGTCAGTCGACGAACCGGCCCAGAACGCTCAGCCGCGATGGATCGTGATCGTCGTCCACGCGCCCACGTGGACGCGGTCGCCGTCCTGGAGCGGGATGGGGACGAAGGGCTGGATGGGCTCGTCGCCGCCGTTGACCGTCGTGCCGTTCGTCGAGTTCTGGTCGACGACCGCCCACGAACCGTCCGGCTGCTGCACGAGCACCGCGTGCTGGTGCGAGACCCCGGGGTCCTCCGGCGGCACCGACAGGTCGATGTCCGGGGTGTCCCCGGTCGAGTGCCGGCGGCGGCCGATCGAGATCTGGTTGCCCACCAGCTCACGGCGCTGCTCCGGCGAGTACGCGGGCAGGTTCAGACCCGACGCCTCGGGACCGCTGCGCTGCATCATCGCCATGAAGTACTCGCGGTCAGGACCGATCGTCGCCGACCAGGTCACAGGGCCGGGCGGACCGGGCTGCGGCGCCGGCGGCATCGGCTGCTGCTGGAAACCATGGGGCGGCGGCGCGGGCGGGCCCGGCTGCTGCGAGGACGGAGGCGAGATCACCCAGTCGTCCCCGCCGCCGAAGGACGGGGCGGGCGGCGCGGGCGGACCGGGCGGGCCCGGCTGCACCGGCGCCGGGGGAGGCGGCTGCTGCTGGAAGGCCTGCGGGACACCGCCGCCCGTCGCGTGCGGACCCGGCGGCGGAGCCATCGGCCCCGAGGGGTCGCCCCCGAACGGGTTCGGCGGGATCGGCTCGGCCGGCCGGTTCACCTGCGACGGCCGCGAACCCTGGTACTCGTACGGGTCGGGCCCCTGCGGCGGCTGCTGGAAGCGCAGCGCCGGATTGGCGCCCTGAGCCCCCTGCGGGCCACCGGAGGTGTGCGGCAGCGGCGGGTTCGGCGCGGCCGGGGTGTACGACGTCGCCGTGTTCGTGAGGAAGTTCCAGCGGCACTCCTCGCAGAACGGCGCACCGCCCTCACGCGGCGTACGGCACTGCGGGCACAGTTCGGGCGCGCCCGGTCCGCCGCCCTGCGGCGCCTGCGGCACCGACGGGCCGGGATATCCGTAACCGGCGGCCGGGGGCGGGGGCGGCGGGGGCGGGGGCACGGCACCGGCCATGCGGTGACCGCAGACCTCGCACCAGTCGTCGGAACCCGACTGGTGTCCGTTCGGGCAGGTCGGCATGTCGGCGCTTCCCCCTCTCCTTCACGTGCCTGGCTGTCAGGCGTACTGCTCGTCGTCCTGCGTCAGGCGTGCTTCTTCAGGCTTGTTTCTTCACGCGAACCGTCTTGGTGGACCGGGTCTCGAGAGTCATCTCGTCGGCCTCCGCGACCTTCGCCTTCAATCGAACAGTACCTTCCGCGGCATCCACCACGTCCACCACCTTCGAAAGCAGCTTCGCGGTGTCCGCGTTTCCGGAGAGCGCCGCCAGCTGCACCGCGCGGCCCAGCTTCGCGGTCGCCCCGTCCACGTCTCCGGCCTTGCGGGCGTCCAGCCCCTGCTGGATGACCTGCGCCAGTTCGGCCTGGCCCGTGTAGTGCGCGACCTGCGGATTGATCGACGTGGACGCCGCCATGTCGTCCGTCCACACCGCCCGCACCAGCCCCTGCGACAGCGTCTGCGCCGTGCCGTCGGGCTGCGGGATCACCAGCGAGACCCGGGCCGCGAGCATCTCCTGGCCCAGCTCCGCGTTCGGCACCCGCACGCACACGTGGTAGTCGCGGGACTCGTCGCCCCACGAGCCCGTCGGATAGTCACCGGCGCGCGGGCCCGCCTCGGTGCGGCGGTCGGTCAACTCCTCGACCGCGGGCGCCACCTGCTTGACGAACGTGATCTCGGAGCCGAGCGGGGTCCACAGGCGCAGCGCCACGTCCGCGACCTCCTTGCCCATCGCCGTCTCCATCATCTGCGTGAAGTCCCCGGCCAGATGTGCCGGATCCGCGACGATGTCCGCCGTGCCGAGCAGCGCGGAGGCGATCCCTGTGACCTCTTTCACCTCCCAGTCGGTGCCGACCCCGCGCGCATCGCACGTGAAGCGGCCCGCGCAGTGGTCGAGCGCGGCCTTCAGGTCCTCCGGCGACTCGTGCTCGTTGCGCCCGTCGGTCAGCAGAATGCCGTGCCGCACCGCCGTCGGGGACACCTCGGGCGAGGACAGCAGCCGGTCGGCCAGCCGCAGCCACGTGCCGATCGCGGTGCCGCCGCCCGCCGACAGCTTGCGCAGCGCCTGCTTGGCCTGCTCGCGGGTGGCCGGGTCCGCGACGGCGAGCCGGCCGCCGCCCGGATAGACCTCCCGCGCCACGTGCGTGCCGTCGATCACCGCGAAGCGCACCCCGTCGCGCAGCGTGTCGATCGCCGCCGCCGACGCCTCGCGGGCACCGCGCATCTTCGTCGGCGGATAGTCCATCGAGCCCGAGCAGTCCACCATCAGCGCGACCGCCGCGTCCGGGCCCCCGCCCGCGCTGTACAGGTTCGGCGCCCCCACCGCGCCGCTCGCCGCGCCGACGGTGCCCCCGCCGGTGGACGTGACCGTGACGATCGCGTTGACGTCACGGCCGCCCTCCGGCAGGTACTCGTTCTGGTAGACCTCCACCGAGAACTGCGGGGCGTTCGATTTCGAGAAGTTGGCCATGTGACAAGTCCCCCTGCTGTATCAGGCCTTCTGTGGCAGACCGGATCAGGCCGATCCTGCCCCCGTCGGCGGGACGGGGAACGGCAGCACCGCCACTGTTACGTTGTCGTGCCCGCCGCCGTCCAGGGCGTGACCGACCAGAACCTGCGCCGCGTGCAGCGGCCGCGCCGCCGCGTCGGCCGGGACGGCCCGCGCCATGTCCTGCGCCGACTCCGCGTAGTTCCACAGCCCGTCCGTGCACACCACGACCACCCCGGGCCGGTCCGGCTTGAACGAGGCGGTGTGCGGCTCCAGTTCGTACGCGTCCGCGCCGAGCCAGCCCGTGATCGCGTGGGCCCGCTCGTCGGCGTACGCCTCCGCCTCGTTCATCAGACCGGCCGCCACCATCTGCGCCGCCCACGAGTCGTCCTCGGTGAGCCGGGCCGCGGGCGCGGTCCGGTCGTCCGGCACCCAGTAGGCGCGCGAGTCGCCGACCCAGCCGACGACGAGCAGCTCCTTGGTGACGACGGAGCCGACGAAGGTGCAGGCCGGCGCGTTCTGGTGCGGCTGGTGCTCGCGGGCCGTCTCGGGCTCCGCCGCCAGCGCGTTCACCGCGTCCGCCGCCGCCACGATCGCCTCGTGCAGCGCCTGCTGCGGGTGCGTGCCGCGCGGCAGGGACTCGTGCAGCGCCTCGTTGGCCGCGCGGGACGCGGCCAGGGACGCGTCGTCCGGCCGGGTCGCCGAGGAAACCCC
>NZ_JBHYTK010000047.1:0-16915 GCF_042749255.1 Streptomyces sp. NPDC059524
GGGGGCGGGCGCTCCCTCGCCCCCCCCCCCCCCCGCGGCGCGCGTGTCGGTCTGGGGGGGGCGGCGCGCCGCGCGCGGGCGCGGGTGGGCCCCCCCCCGCGGGCGGCGGCCCGGGGCGCGGCGAGGAGCGCGACGTCGCCGGCCGAGAGGTTCCCCTGGTCCCACAAACCCGCCGGCTCCGGCGTGCCCCGTGGGACAGGTCCTATTGGCGCCCGGTGAAGAACACCGAGCGCAGCTTCAGGCGGTCGCTGGCGGGCCTTCCGTGCGGGCGCAGCGTCCAGGAGTCGCCCGTGCAGTCGGGCTCGGTGAACACCATCACCCATTCGTCGGTGTCGTTGTGCGGGGCGAAGGCCGGCTCGGAGGAGCCGGGGTCCGCGACCTCCGGCAGCGTGACACAGCCCGGGCTCGCCGGGTCGTGCAGGGTCGCCCTCTGCGGCAGGCCGCTGGGGTCGACGTGGGTGTAGGAGAAGTCGCCGTCGGCGGCCGACGCGGAGGCCGGCAGGGCGAGCGTGAGCGTGAGCGCGCCGAGGGCGGCGGCCAGGGTCGTACGAAGGCGCATCGAGGTTCCTTGCGGCAGGGCGAGTAGGTTCCCGCCCAGGCTGTCCCGTTCAAGATCACGGAAAGGGTTCTGCCGGGCCGTATTCACCCCAAGGGGGCCGTCCATGGGTCATGTGGGGGACGGGGCGGGCCCAGGGGTGGACCTGATGCTCCCGCAGAACGTGGTGCGACCTGTGCCCGCCATCGGCTCACGCGCCGCTTCGGACCGTGATGTCTCCGTTGCTGCTCCGCAGCCCGAGTCGGTACTTGCCCGACGGGTCGTCGGAGACGCCGATGGTCCTGTCCCCGTTGTCCGTGTCCGCCGTCACCTGATAACCGGCCTTCGGCAGGGTCAGGGTGATGTCTCCGTTGGAGGTCTGGGCCTGTACGTCCAGCGGGGTCGCCAGGTCGAGCTTGATCGCGCCGTTGGAGGTCTGTGCCTGGACGCGCGTGCCCTTGATGTCGTCCCCGGTGATCCTGCCGTTGGAGGTCCTCACCTCCACCGCGCCGGAGACGCCGTGCAGCTCGATGCGGCCGGAGCTGGTGGTCACGTTCACGGCCCCCACCTTGTTCAGGTGGACCGCGCCGCTGGACAGCTCACCGGTCACCGGAATGCCGGCGGGCACGTCGACGGTGTAGTCGACCGAGCAGCGGCTGCCGCAGCCGCCGAGGATCAGCACGCCGTTCTCGATCCGGTGGGTGGCGTCCCGCGGCTTGTCGTCCCGGTATTCGATCTCCCGTCGCAGGGACAACTTCCCATCGTCCTCAGTGCCGTTGACGGTGACACCACCCGACCCGTTCTCCACCCGCACAGAGGTGATCTTCCCGGACAGTGTGCTGGTGTCCTCGAAGGTCTCACCCTTGACCAGGCCGCACGCGGCGAGTCCGCCGGCGGTGAGTGCGGTGCCGCCAAGGCCCCAAGGCAGCGGAGTGCCTGACGCATGGATGTCCCCCAAGTGTCGTGAGCCGTCTGAACAGGCCCAAAGAAGATGCTGGTTCCGTGCCGGTCTCCGGCGCGACGCACCTCGACGCTATGGCGGTCGGCGGCACACGACCATGGGGTGTACCCCCGGGTTCAACCAGGGGCTGGCCTCAGCCCGGACGGTCCGGCAGCCTCCAAGTGGCCGGGATGTGGGGCCTGTTCATTCATTCCGAGGCCCCGATGTCCCGCTTGCGGCGGAAGTAGTCGTTGATGATCACGCGGAACCGGTCGGCGTCCGGCCGCGCCCAGTTGCGCATGAGCTCACTGCCGAAGGCGATCGAGGTGATCGGCTGCGCGCCGGCCTGCACCATCCGTTCGATGGCGGTGGCGTGCGACACGGGGGAGACGCCTCCGACAGCGTCGATGACGGGGTACACCTCGTAGCCCTCACGGAGCATGTCCAGGGTGGGGAACGCCAGACAGACCTCGGTCCACAGACCGGCCATGACGATCTTCTTCCGGCCGGTGGCCTCGATGGCGGCGCGGAAGTCCGCGTCCTCCCACGAGTTGACTCCCGTGCGGTCGATCTCGGGTACGGAGGCGAGTTCACGGGCGAGTTCGGGGACGGTGCCCTCGTTGACGCCCATGCCGACTCCGACGGTGGAGAGCACGGTGGGAATCTCGTACGCGCGGGCGAGCCGCGCCAGCGTCGTGGCGCCGAGATCGATCTCGGCGCGGCTGGTGGACCCGATCGTGGCGTACTGGCCCGCCTGATAGTCGATGAGGACCACGGCGCAGTTGTCCGGCGTGAGCAGATGGTCGCTCAGGGTGTCCCGTACCGGCTCGGGGGATATCTTGTGCGCGGGGTCGACGGTCATGGTGAGCTTCTCTCTTTCTCGGAGGAGAGTGCGCCGGGGAGCGGCTTGTGCTGAGCTTGGGGCCGTTGTTGAAGCTGCCACGACCGACACGCCGCCGCACGCCGGTCGTCGCTCGGCCGGCGAGGGGTGCGGGTGCCCGCCGTCCGCGTGACCCATGCGGTCCCGTGGTGGGAAGGTGGTGGGAGAGGCGGCCTGGAAAGGCAGGTGAACGCAATGGTCGAGCCGCTGCCCGGGGCGTACGAGGACAGCCGGTACGACGAGGCCCGCTCAGTACGTGTGCCGGCGGATCTGGCCTGGCTGAACGCGGCCGGGCGGCAGATCGGTACCACGCTCGACCTGCGGCGGACCACGCAGGAGCTGGTCGATTTCGTGGTGCCGGAGTTCGCCGACGGCGCGGCCGTCGACCTGCTCGAATCCGTACTGCGCGGCGCTGAGATCGACCGATGGCGAGGGCCGGGGATGCCGGCCATGCGGGCGATGGCGATCGCCTGGATCCCGCAGGTCCGCATGATCGAGGCGACCCCCGTCGGCAGCGCGACCTCGTTCGCCGGCTACGGCAGGGACGCTCTGACTTCTGGGGAGCCGGTTCTCGTGTCCCGGGTGACCCCTGAGGACTTCATGAAGATCGCCTCCACTCCGAGCGGCGCAGGTCAATTGCGGGCCGCCGGGGTGCACAGCTATATGGTCGTCCCGGTGGTCGCCCGCGGTGTGCTGCTGGGGCTCGCCGACTTCGTGCGCTCCGGTGACCGGCCGGGTTTCGACCGGGCCGATGTCGCGCTCGCGACCGAACTGCTCGGGAAGGCCGCCGTCGCCTTCGACAACGCGCGCCTGTACCAGCGGGAGCGTGACACGGTGGTGACGCTCCAGCACAGCCTGCTACCGCGCGAGTCTCCCCTCACCCTTCAGCTGGAGGCCCGTGCCAGCTACCAGCCGGCCCGCGACCGCCGTGTGGCGGGCGGCGACTGGTTCGACATCGCCGCGCTCCCCGGCGGCCGGACCGCCCTCGTGGTCGGCGACGTGCTCGGCGGCGGCCTGTCGGCGGCCGCGACCATGGGCCGCTTGCGGGGGATCGCCCGCGTCCTGCTCGCCCTGGACACGGTGCCGGAGCGGGTGCTCACCCGGCTGGACCTGGCCGCGCGTGACCTCGACGAGGAGCAGGTCGCCACCTGCCTGGTCGCTGTCTACGACCCGGCCGACGGCAGCTGTGCGCTGGCCTCCGCCGGGCACCTGCCGCCTCTCGTGGTCGACCGGGACGGCGACGCCCGCTTCGTCGACCTGCCGGTCGGCGGTCCGATCGGGGCCGGTGCGATCCCGTACGAGGGCGCCCGGATCACGTTGCCCCAGGGCGCGCGCCTCATGCTGTACACGGACGGCCTCACGAAGACGCGCGGTGGTGACCTGGCCCAGGACCTGGAGCGGCTGCGCCGGACCGCGGCCGAGATGCCCGCCGGGGCACCGGCACCCGGTGTGGACCAGCTGGCCACACCGGAACGATTCGATGACGCCGTCCTGCTCGTGGCCGACACCCACGACGCGGCAGAGGACATCCGGATGTGGGAGCTGCCCGCCGACGCGTCGGCCGGCAGCTTCGCGCGGAAGGTCGTGCGCGGGCAGCTGGCCGACTGGGGGCAGCCGGAGTTGCAGGATTCCGCGGAGCTGGTGGTCAGCGAGATGGTCGGCAACGCCATGCGGTACGGCAAGGGGCCGGGACCGCTCAGACTCGTGCGGCACGGCCGGGTGGTCGTGGAGCTCGCCGACCGGGGCCCCGATCTGCCGCAGATCCAGTTCGCGGCGCCGACCGACGAGGGCGGCCGCGGACTGCAACTGATCAACATGCTGTGCCGGCGTTGGGGCGCCTGCCGGACGGCCTACGGCAAATCGGTGTGGGCGGAACTCGACCTGCCGACGGAGCGGTAGACGGGGCGGTGCGCTTCGCTCCATCGCCCCCGATCGCTTCAAAAGTCCGCACGATCTCCCGGGAACGGACCATAGTCGCCCTGCACTGCGAGGGTGTTCAGGACGTCCGCAACAGGGGTGGGATCCAGAGGACCGACGTGTGACGCCCCGGGGAAGTCGTGCACGCGGAAGCGGTTGCCGGGTGTGGACGCGTCGGCTTCCGCGATCATCCGGTCCTGGAGCGCGGTGGCGATCGTACGGTCCCTGCCGAAACGCAGGTACGTGCGGGGGACGCGTCCCCAGGCGCCGGCCCGGCCCACCGCCCGTCCGGCATAGGCGGCGACGGGCTCGTCGGTCTGCATGCCGGCGAGTGTGCGGAGGAAGTCGGCGTCGGAGTAGTCCGCGCAGATCATCTCCTTCAGAAGGGCCAACTCGCTGCTGACACCCGTACGGAAGTTCAGCCGCAGGACCCCGAGCCGGTCCGGGTCGCCCACCGTCAGCTCCACCGGGCTGACGGCGTTCGCGTTCTCGGGTGCCGCCGTGCAGGCGTCCGCGGTGGGCAGAGCGCGGCTGGGGCAGAAGGCCGCCATGTAGCAGATGTGGTGCAGCAGTTGCGGGACGGCGTCGGCGACACGGCTGACCGACACGCCACCCAGACTGTGCCCGACCAGGACCACCGGGCCGTTCCCGGCGGCCTGCCGCACGATGCCCGTGACGCGCGCCTCGTAGTCGTCCAGCCCGAGGCCCTTGAGCGGGGAGGGCTCGACGGCCATCGCCGCGAGGTCCTGCCGCTGGTACGACTCCGGCACGAACGCCTCCGCGCCGTGCCGAGGCTGGTCCACCATGACCACGCGGTGGCCGCGCAACGCCAGTTCCCGTGCGATCGGCATCCAGAAGGCCCCGGCGCTGTGGGTGCCGTGCACCAGTACGTAAGTGGTGAGCCCGCGATGCGGGGCCGCCCCGGCCGAGGAGGTCCCGAGCCCGGTGGCCAGCGCCGTGCCTCCCGCCGCGAGCCCCAGCCCACGCAGCGCCGCTCGCCGGGTGGCGCCTTTTCGTTGTGCGTTCGTGTCATCGCTCATGAACACAACGCTATGAACGGCCCGTTCGGCCCACCATCGGCCCAGCACCCCTGCAGAGGTGGAACCAGAAACACCCTGCCGTGCGGGACCAGATGCCCCGGCGCAGGCCCCGCTGCCGTGGCCGAGGAATGCGGAGGCCGTCTGAGAGAGCGGCCCGGAGCGCTCGGGTGGGTGTCCGGCCGTTCGTGTACGCGAGCCCGCTCGGTTCAGCGGGCCGCCGTGGTCAGAAGCTGCCCCATGGCGGCGAGGACGGACGGCTCGACCCGGTAGTAGACCCAGGTCCCGCGTCGCTCGGACGTGAGCAGACCGGCGTCCTTCAGCTTCTTCAGGTGGTGGGAGACGGTCGGCTGCGAGACGCCCACGTCGGAGATGTCGCACACGCACGCCTCGCCCCCCTCGTGCGAGGCGACCAGGGAGAACAGTCGCAGCCGCACCGGATCGCCGAGCGCCTTGAACATCTTCGCGGTCCGCTCGGCCTCCTCGGCGCTCAGGGGGCGCTCGGTCAGCGGCGGGCAGCACGGTGCGACAGCCTCGTCCGACTGGTTCAGGACCGGCAGCTCCACCACGCGAGTATTCGACATACGTCGATATTGACACTTGTCGATGCCGCGTGGCAAGGTCGTCCATATCGACATCTGTCGAAACAGCAGTCCGGTGCCCCTGACCTGCCCTGGAGAACGTGATGACTGACAAGAGCGCGCCCGCCTCCCTGCCGACCGTGGTCATCGGTGCCGGCCCCATCGGCCTGGCCGCCGCGGCCAACCTGGTCGAGCGGGGCCTGGAACCGCTCGTCCTGGAGGCCGGACCGCAGCCAGCGGCGGCGGTCCGCGCATGGGCGCACGTCCGACTCTTCTCCACCTGGGGCGAGGTCGTGGACCCGGCCGCCGAGAAGCTCCTCGCGCCCACCGGCTGGACCCGTCCCGACCCGGCGACGTATCCGTCCGGCTCCGACTGGGCCGAGCAGTATCTGCAGCCCCTCGCCGACGCGCTCGGCGACAAGGTCCGCACCGGCGCCACCGTCACCGGGGTCTCGCGCGCGGGCCGGGACCGCATCGTCGACGCCGACCGCGACACCCAGCCCTTCGTCGTCCACGTCACGTACGCCGACGGCAGCGAGGAGCGCCTCTTCGCCCGCGCCGTCATCGACGCCTCCGGCACCTGGGCCACCCCGTCGCCGGCCGGCGGCAGCGGCTTGCCCGCGCTCGGCGAGCGCGCCGCATCCGACCGCATCACCTACCGCGTGCCCGATCTCGACGACCCCGACGTCCGGCGCCGCTACGCCGGAAGGCGCACCGCGGTCATCGGCTCCGGTGCCTCCGCGTTCACCGCCCTGGCCGGCCTGGCCCACCTCGCCAAGGCCCCTGACGGCGCGGGCACCACGGGCGTATGGATTCTGCGGCGCGGTATCTCCGGCTCCACCTTCGGTGGTGGCGCCTCCGACCAGCTCCCGGCCCGCGGCGCCCTCGGCCTGGCCGCGAAGGCGGCTGTCGACGACGGACACGCGGACGCGGTCACCGGCTTCCGCACCGACGCCGTCGAACGCGACGCGGACGGCCGGCTCGTCCTGGTCGCCGAGGACGGCCGCCGCCTCGACCCGGTCGACGAGGTCGTCGTGCTCACCGGCTTCCGCCCGGACCTGTCCTTCCTCTCCGAGATCCGGCTGCGCCTGGACGAGCGGCTCGAAGCCCCCGTCGAACTGGCCCCGCTGATCGACCCCAACCAGCACTCCTGCGGCACCGTCTACCCCCACGGTCACCGAGAGCTCTCCCACCCCGAACACGGCATCTACCTCGTCGGCATGAAGTCCTACGGCCGCGCCCCGACCTTCCTCGCCCTGACCGGCTACGAGCAGGTCCGCTCCGTCGTCGCCGCGATCGCCGGGGACACGGACGCGGCCGACCGCGTCGAACTCACCCTCCCCGAGACCGGTGTGTGCGGCGGTGCCGGCCTCTTCGACACCCCGGCCGCAGAGCAGGAGCCGGCGGGCGGCTGCTGCGCACCGGCCCCGGCTCTGATCGAGCTCGGCGCCGTCGGCACCTTGCAGGCTCCCGCATCCGGCGGCTGCTGAACCGTCATCGCCCGATCCGCGCTCCACGGCTCCACGACAGGAGGACCCACCATGTCCCGTGTGCAACTGGCGCTGCGCGTGCCCGACCTCGACGCCTCGATCGCCTTCTACAGCAAGCTGTTCCACACCCAGCCGGCCAAAGTCCGCGACGGCTACGCCAACTTCGCCCTCACCAAGCCCCCGCTCAAGCTCGTCCTGATCCAGGGCGAGCCCGAGCAGGACACGCGCATGGACCACCTCGGCGTAGAGGTCGACTCGGCCGAAGACGTCCGCGCCGCCACTGTCCGCCTGGCCGGCGAAGGGCTCGACACCACCGTCGAGAACGACACCACCTGCTGCTACGCCCTCCAGGACAAGGTCTGGGTCCACGGGCCCGGACAGGAGCCCTGGGAGGTCTACGTCGTCAAAGCCGACGCCGACCGCCTGGCCAGGCAGACCTCGAGCGTCTGCTGCGACCGTCCGGACCAGGCGGCGGCAGCGTCCGACTGCTGCTGAGGACACCGCCGCGGACGCCGCCCAACACCCCGCCCGGACACGGGAATCCGGGGTCAGAAGAGCAGGGTGATCTTTCCAGACAAGCCGCCCTGGCGGAAGCGGGCGTGCGCGGCTCGGACATCGTGGAGGCTGAAGGCGGCGTGCACGCGAAGCCGCAGGGACCCCTCGTCGACGAGCTCGGACAGCTCGGTCAGGCCCGCGCCGTCCTCGCGCACCTGGTTGACGGTGGTGCGCACGCCGCGCGAGGACAGGTCGGGGACCGGACCGGCCTGCGTGGCGACGGACGCGTACCGGCCGCCATCGGCCACCGCTTCGGTCACGAACGCCCCGAAGGTGTCGAAGACGGCGTCATAGTGCCGGTCGCGCAGCGCGTCGCGGTCGGTGGTGACGAGGCCGCCACCGTGGTCGCGGGCGAAAGCGACCTGCGCCTCCCGGGAGACCAGGGCATCGACCTCCACGCCACGCGCACGGGCGATCTGCAACGCCGACCCGCCCACCGCACCCGCGGCCCCGGCGATCAGGAGCCGCTCGCCCGGCTCGACCGCCAGCCAGTCCAGCGTCTGCAAGGCCGTCAGCCCGGGAAGCGGCAAGGTGGCCGCCTCGGACAGGCTGACGGAGCGCGGCGCGGGCGCGACCGCCTGCGCGGGTAGCACGACCAGGTCGGCCCAGGTCCCACGCCCGGTGCTGAGCTGGTGCGACATGGCGATGACGCGTTCACCGGGGCGCAGGCCGGTGCTCCCGCCGTCGACCACGATGCCGGCCAGATCCCAGCCGAGCGTCATCGGCAGCGGAGGCGCTCCTTCACCGATGGCCCCCTCCCGTGTCTTGTCGTCGACCGGGTTGATGCTGGTCGCGACGGCGCGGATCAGCACCTCGCCGGAGCCGCGTCCGAGTGCGCGTTCGGGAACCTCGACCACGTCGAGGATGTCAGGAGTGCCGAAGCGATCGATCCGTATGGCGCGCACGAGGAGTCCTTCAGATGGCGGGTCCGACAGCAGGTGCCAACACCGTTGATGATCAAGCGATTCCCGGCATGGCCTCCGGGGATGACCCGTTCACGTCGTGTCCGTCACGCGGGCTTCGGCGCGGGCGCGGACAGGGGCGCGTCGATGTCGTAGATGCGCGCGTCGACATGGTCCAGGGCGTGCCGGACGGCTCCGAGCATGACGGCCTGATCGCCCAGTTTCGAGATCGCCAGGGCGGGTGGTTCCAGGCACAGCGGGTCCAGGTGGCGGCGCAGGGGCTCCATCAGGACGTCCGCCGAACGGGACACGCCGCCGCCCAGGACCACCAGGTCGGGGTCGACCGTGAGGACGAGCGCGGCGATGCCTTCGGCCAGATCCTGGGCGAATCGGTCCACCGCTTCCAGAGCGGCCGGATCGCCGGAGCGGGCCGCGGTGAAGACGAGGGCGCCCACCTGCTCGCGCGGAGTTCCCTCGGGCAGCCGCGGATACTCCGTCAGATGGGCGGGGGCCCGGTGCCAGCCGACCAGCGGCAGGGCGCCGATCTCGCCCGCCGCGCCCCGGCGCCCGCGGTGCAGTTCGCCCCGGATGAGGATGCCGCAGCCGGTGCGCATGCCGGACAGGACGAAGACGACGTCGTCGACCTCTTGTGCCACCCCGGTCCAGCGCTCTGCCAGGGCCGCCAGGTTGCAGTCGTTCTCGACGAGGACGGGGACGTCGAAGTCCCGGCCGACCTCGGCGGCGAGATCGAGGCCGGTCCATTCGGGCAGGCTGTCGGACAGGCGGACCGTTCCCGAGGAACTCACCACGCCTGTCGTGCCCACGCACACGGCCATGACGTCGGCCCGGGTGAGCTCGGCCGCCGCGAGTGCCGCCGCCGTGGCGGCGCGCACGGCGGCGAGTCTCCCGGCGCGGCCGGTCGTGGCGTCCACCGCGGCGCAATGGCGGCCGGCGGGTTCTCCGTCCAGGTCGCAGACGACCGCGCGGATGCTGGAGGCGCCCACGTCGATGCCGAGGACGTGTCCGGCCTCGGCGCGGAAGCGGAACAGGCGCCGGGGGCGGCCCATGTGACCCGCCTGCGGCGGCACTTCGCCCAGCCACCCCATGCCGGTCAGCTCCTCGACGAGTCCTTCGACCGTGGGCCGGGAGAGCTCCGCACGAGCCGCCAACTCCGTGAGCCCGATGGGTGGTCCGCCCCGCAGCGCCCGCATGGTGGCGACCATGTTGATCCGCCGCATACGCGATCCGTCGCTCCCGCGAATCTTCAACTACACACACCTCAACGTGTATTGACAGAACCCAACACTACTAATAAAAACATCCTTCATTAGTAAGTCGCAAGCAGCCAGCGGAGGTTGTCGATGCACGGTCCGGAAGTCGAGCTCGCGGTCATCGGCGCAGGCCTGAGGGGTACGGGGTACGCCCGCCGTGCCCGCGAAACCGGCCGGGCGCGCATCACGGCCGTGGCCGAACCGGACCGGGAACGCCGCACCCGCTTCGCCGAGGAGCACGGCATCGACGAGCGGAACGTGTTCGAGGACTGGCGCGACCTCCTGGACCGCGACCGTCTCGCCGACGCGGTGATCATCTCGACGCAGGACAGCATGCACGTCGAACCCGCCGTCCGCGCCGCCGAACTCGGCTACCACCTCCTGGTGGAGAAGCCGATGGCGCCGACCGAGAAGGAAGCCGCACAGATCACCGAGGCGGCCGAACGCCACGGCGTCCTCCTCGCCGTCTGCCACGTCATGCGCTACACCCGCTACACCGAGACGCTCAAGGAGATCCTCGACGCCGGGCGCATCGGCGACGTCATGAACATCCAGCACCTCGAACAGGTCGGATGGTGGCACCAGGCCCACTCCTTCGTCCGCGGCAACTGGAGCAACGAGGCCGCCTCCGCCCCGATGCTCCTCGCGAAGGCCTGCCACGACCTGGACTGGATCGTCCACATCAAGGGAGCCCTGCCCGAACGGGTCTCCTCCTTCGGGAACCTCGTGCACTTCCGCCCGGAGCGGCGCCCCGGGAACGCCGCCGACAACTGCCTCGACTGCCCGGTGGAGAGCACCTGCCCCTACTCCGCCAAGCGGATCTACCTGGACTGCCTCGGTGACCCGGCCAAGGAGTGGTGGCCGCTGTCCGCCGTCACCGACGACCACACCGAACACGGCGTTCTCACCGCCCTGCGCGAAGGACCGTACGGCCGCTGCGTCTACGCCTCGGACAACGACGTCGTCGACAGCCAGGTGGTGGACCTGGAGTTCGGCGACGGCACCACCGCCAGCTTCATGATGACCGCCTTCGCCGCCCTGGAACACCGCAAGACCCGCGTCTTCGGCACCCACGGCTCCATCGAGGGCGACGGCGTGAACCTCCGCGTCCACGACTTCCTCACCGACACCTACTCCACCGTCGTCACCGACACGAGCCCCGGGGCCTCGGCGGCCGAAGGGCACGGCGGCGGAGACGAGGTCCTCCTGGACGCCTTCGTCGAAGCCGTACGCGGCAAGGATCCGACCCTCATCCGCTCCACCGGCCGCGAAAGCCTCGACACCCACCGGGTGGTCTGGGCCGCCGAGACGGCCCGTCGCACCCGCACGGTCAGCACCCTCGCCCCGCAGGACAGACCACTCACCGGAAAGACGATGTGATGAAGCAGCCCCTGACCCGCACCACCGCCCTCGCCCTGCTGTGCACCCTGGCCTTCGGCGCGAGCGCCTGCGGCAAGAAGAACAGCGGCGACTCCGCCGAAGGAGCAGCGGACAAGTCCTTCTCGTACACCTCCACCTGGGGCAAGGACGAGCCGCAGGCGAAGATCTTCCGCGCGGCGATCGCCGACTTCACGGCGAGCACCGGCATCAAGGTCGACGTGAAGTGGATGGGCCGCAACGGCACCGACACCCTCGCCACCGAGATGGCCGCCGGACGGGGCCCCGACCTCTTCGACACCGGCACCGACACCATGGGCAAGCTCCGCGCCCAGAACCTGCTGGCCCCCCTCGAAGACGTCCTGAACGAGAAGATCCCGGGGGAGGGCAAGACCGTCGGGGACGTCCTGCCGGCCGCCGCCGAGGAAGCGTCGAGCGACGAGAAGGGCCTCGGCCTCATACCCCACACCGTCATCTCGACGGGCGTGTGGTTCGACGCGGACAAGCACCCCGACCTCGCCAAGACCCCGCCGCGGACCTGGACCGAGTTCACCGCCTACCTGGACAAGGCGAAGAGGGACGGCCGCACCCCCATCGGCCAGGACGGCACCGTCCCCTTCTACAACGCCTACTGGTTCTACTCCGCGCTGGTGCGCGCCAACGGAGCCGGCAGCCTGCACGCGCTCGGCACCGACGCCTCGGCCTGGGACAGACCCGAGGTCCTGGCAGCGGCAAAGCAGGTGCAGCAACTTGCCGAGGGCGGCTACTTCCAGAAGGACTTCACTGCCACCAAGTACCCGGCCGCACAGGACAGGTTCGCCACCGGCGGCTACGACCTCAACATCAACGGCACCTGGCTGACCAGTGAGATCAAGCCGAAGCTGCCCGCCGACGCCAAGATCGAGTCCTTCCAGTACCCGGCCGGCGGAAAGAACTCCGTCGAAGCCGGAACGCTCGGCTGGGGCGTCAACGCCAAGGGCAAGCACCCCGAGGCCGCCAAGAAGTTCCTCGCCTTCTTCCAGCAGAAGAAGTACGCCTCCCGCATCGGGACCGAGGCACTGAACATCCCCGCCCGGTCCGGCGTGCCCGCCCCCGAGAACCTCACCGGCATGCAGAAGACCATCACCGACGCCACCGCCGTCCACAAGCCGTACGACGGAGCCCCCGCCCTCAACGCCTGGTGGACCGACATCTTCATGCCGCTCGACGACAAGCTGCTCGGCGGAAAGATCACCGCTCGGGAGTTCGTGGCCCAGGGCAAGGAGAAGAGCGCCGCCTCCATCAAGGCCAACAGCTGACCCTGCCCGGCAGCACCTCGGCACAGCCACCGACCCACGCCCCGGCCCCCGACAGCCCCGAAGCAGGTGACCATGAGCGCGACAGCAACCCGGACCCCGCGCGAATCCAGGCCGACCGGCGCGCCGCCCGATCGAGCGAGCAGCACGCGACACACGGTCAAGCCCGCGCGGGAGAGAGCGTTCTGGCGCTTTCTGACCCCGGCTCTCGCGCTCTACACCGCGCTGTTCGTGGTGCCTTCGCTCTACGGGGTCTGGGTCAGCCTGTACCGCTGGCCCGGCCCCGGCTCCGAGATGACCTGGCGTGGCCTGAAGAACTACACGTCCCTCCTCGACAACGAAGCGTTCCTGTCCTCGTTCTGGAACACCCTGGTCCTGGCCGTGGGCGGGGGAGGGGTCGTCTTCGCGGTCACGTTCCTCGCCATGACCGTGCTGCGCCAGCTCAAGGGCAGGGCGTTCATCCGGGCCGTGGTGTTCCTGCCCATGATCATCTCGGCGATCGCCGTCGGTGCCGCCATCGGATTCCTCCTCAACCCCGACGGCGCCGTCAACGACATCCTCGCCGTGTTCGGGATCGACGGACTGCCCTGGCTCGGCCCCGACCTCGTGTTCCGCTGCGTCATCGCGGGCCTCGTCTGGTCCTCCACCGGCTTCTACATCGCCCTGATGATGTCCGCCGTCGACGCCATCCCCCCGCACCTCTACGAGGACGCCCACCTGAGCGGCGCCACCAAGTGGGAGCAGTTCCGGTACATCACACTCCCGTTGACGTGGGACGTCTTCTCCGTGGCCGCCGTGCTCTGGGTGGTCAACAGCCTCAAGGTGTTCGAGATCGTCCTCGCCTTCACCACCGGCGGTACGCCGGGCAACCCGCCGCTGGAGGCCCGCACGGTCGCCGTGCAGCAGTACATCTCCATCGCCGGCGGCACCACGGTCCCCGACCTGGGACAAGGAGCGGCCATGGGCGTGGTCGTCGTCCTGATCACCGCAGTTCTGATCCTGCTGATCCGGCGCGTCACCCGCCGCGACCGAGTGGAGCTCTCGTGAACCCCGTCAGAAGCAACCGCGCGCCGGCCCGGATCGTCGGGGACATCCTGCTCCCCAGGCTCACCGCGATCGCCCTGTGGCTCTGGGTGGCCTTCAACCTCCTCCTGGTCGCCTGGGTCGGCCTCCAGTCGCTCAAGTCCTCGCGCGACGTGTGGATCCACCCGTTCTCCCTGCCGACCGCACCACAGTGGGCGAACTACTCCTCCGCGTGGCAGGCCGCCCAGTTCTCGAAGGCGGCCCTCAACAGCGTGCTGCTGACCGCCGTGGGCGCGTTCCTCATCGTCGCCGTCGCGGCCCCCGCCGCGTATGCGCTCGCCCGCTCGTCACGCCGTGCGGCGGGCGCCCTGACCAGCTACTTCGCGATGGGCATGAGCATTCCGCTCCAGACCCTGATCATTCCGATCGTCGTGGTCAAACTGTCCGTCAGCACCTTCATGGTGGACTGGGTGACCGGCTGGTGGGACGACCGCATCACCCTGCTCGTCTTCGAGGTCGCGCTCTCGCTGCCCTTCGCCGTCTTCGTCCTCACGGGCTACTTCCGTTCGCTGCCCGGCGAGGTCGAGGAAGCCGCCGAACTCGACGGGGCCGGCCCCCTGCGCACCTTCGTCCAGGTCATGGTCCCGCTGGCCCGTCCCGGCATCGTCACCGTGCTGGTCCTCAACGTGATCGGCCTGTGGAACTCCACCCTGCTGGTCATGGTGATCGCGCCGGGAGAGGACGAACGCACACTGCCCGTCGCCCTGCTCAACCTCTACGGCACCATGCAGTACTCCTCCGACTGGGGCGGCATGTTCGCCGGCATCGCGATCCTCGTCTACCCGATGGTCGTCCTCTACCTGTGGTGCGGCCGTCGCATCGTCGACGGCATGACCGCGGGCATCGGCAAGTAGCCCATCACGGGCCGGGCCGGCCCCTCGCCACCTGCCCCACCGCACACGTACACGCACCTCCCGTGATCCGCGCCGGACCACGACGCACCACGACTTCAGGAACCACCCCATGTGACACAGACCTTTCCCCCAGGAGGCTCCATGCACAGCAGGCGCGCCCTTCTCACCGCCGCGCTCGGCACCGCTCTGACGGTCACGCTGCCGGCCGGCACCGCGAGAGCGGCCACGGGCACGACGTACTACGTGGACTCCACCGCCGGCGACGACTCCGCGCCCGGCACCTCCACCACCACGCCCTGGCGCACCCTGACCCGGGTGAACCAGCACACCTTCCAGCCGGGCGACACGGTCCGTTTCCTCGCCGGAGGCACCTGGACCGGCCAGTTCGCCCCCAAGGGCTCCGGAGCCGAGGGCGCGCCGGTGACCGCGACCTCGTACGGCACCGGTGCCAAGCCCCACATCGCCGGCGACAACACCGTCCCCTCGGCCGTCCTCCTGGAGAACCTCAGGCACTGGACGTTCGACGGCCTGGAGATCACCAACGGCACCGGATCCACCACCTGGCGCGTCGGCGTCGAGGTCCGCGCCAAGGACATCGGCGCCGTCCCCGGCATCACCCTGCGCAACCTGTACGTCCACAAGATCGACGGCGTGGCCCAGGTCGGCTCGGGCAACATCGGCTCGGCCGGCATCCTCGTCAACGTCCGCGGCAACAGCGTCCCGACCTACTACACGGGCATGCTGATCGAGAAGAACGAGATCGCCGACACCAAGGCCTACGGCATCACCACCTGGTCCACCTGGATGCAGCGCGAGGGCTGGACCTCCCTGTGGGGCGAACTCAACATCCCCTCGGGCGAGTACGGCCCCTTCAAGCCCAGCACCGGCCTGATCATCCGCGGCAACCACGTCCACGACGTCGGCTCCGGCGGCATCAACCCCAACCAGGTCGCCGACACCCTCATCGAGTACAACACCGTGGCCCGTCCCACCTCCACGACCACCAACGTCGGCATCTGGTGGTCCGGCGCCGACCGCACCACGGTCCAGTTCAACGAGGTGTACGGAGCACGGTTCGGCGGCCGGGGACTGGACTGCACCGCCTTCGACGCGGACGCCTCCACCCACGACAGCCTCGTGCAGTACAACTACAGCCACGACAACGGCGGCGGCTTCTTCATCTCCGTGTCGCTCGGCACCGCACCGGCCAGCGCGATCGTCCGCTACAACGTCAGCCAGAACGACGGCAACGAGATATTCACCTTTTCCACCAACACCGATGGCGTGGACGTCTACAACAACACCGTCTTCGTCGGATCCTCGCCCAGCCGCCCGCTCTACAAGATCGCGCAGGTCTACCACAACCCGAAGAACGTCACCTTCCGCAACAACCTCTTCGTCAACCAGGCGAACCTGGCCTACGACACCGCCGGGATCACCTACCGCAACAACCTGTACCAAGGCGGCCCCGTCCCGCCGGACAGCGCGGCGATCACCGGGGACCCCAAGCTGACCGCCCCCGGCACAGCCACCTCACGTACCGACCTCACCGGCTACCGCCCGCTCTCCGGATCAGCCGCGATCGGCGCGGGTCTCGCCATCTCCGGCAACGGCGGCCGGGACATCCTGGGCGCCACCCTCCCCACCGCCGTGGCGGTCGGCGCGGTCGAGGGCCTGCCCGGCAGCTACGGCGCACCGGTCGCCTCCACCACGATGGGCACCGGCCAGGGATCCATCGCCGCCGTGGTCGACGGCAAGGAGTCGACGAGCTGGGCGAGCCCGGTCGACGTGACCCTGCCCGGCAGCATCACGATCGACTACAGGACCACCCGCCGCATCGCCTCACTCACCCTGGCCACCCACTTCGGCCAGGGCCAGGGATTCACCCGCGTCGACATCCAGACCTGGAACGGATCGGCCTGGACCACCCGACTGGCCGACGCCACCGTCACCTGGGCCGGCAACACGTCCACCGTGGAACGCCGCACCCTCACCCTGCCCACCCCCGTCGACACCTCGCAACTCCGCCTCGTCGTCAAGGCGGCCAACCGCCAGTGGGGCAACATCGCCGTCAATGAACTCACGGTCGCCTGACGCGACTGGGCCGGGGCCCCCCCCGGCCGGCGCGCCCCCCGCCCCCCGGCGCCGGGGTCCCCGCCCGCCGCCCCCGCCAGCGCGGCCGCCCCCCTCCCCCAAAC
>NZ_JBHYTK010000047.1:16925-41382 GCF_042749255.1 Streptomyces sp. NPDC059524
GCACTAAATAACCCCCCGCGCGCCCGCCCCCTCGGGCCCCGCCCCCCCACCGCCCCCCCGGGCCCGCGTCACCGGTGCGAGGGGATCCCGCTCGTGGCACGCCTCAGGCGGGCAGCGCGTCTCCCGGAAAGCCGTGGCACGGGTGGACGTCGCAGCGCATCATTCCGGCGCGCACACAGGGGTCCCCGGCCATGATCTCCGTGGCTTCCTCGGCCGGGACAGTCATGATCGCGACGCCGGCCAGGGTGTCGGAGGCGACCGGACACAGGACCGCGATGACGCCCTCGGCGCGCAGTGACACCATGCGCCGCTGGTGCTCGAGCTCGACGGCGTCCGCACCCTCCATGGTCCGCTCCGGCCCCCACTGAAGCAGCGCCACGCTGTACGGCTTCGCGGTCTCGGCCAGAGCCCGGATCTGTTCGTCAGTCACGGTCGCGCTCACGGTGTCTCCTTCTGTCTCTGGATGTGCCGGACCGGCGGGGCGACGAGCCGAGCGGGCCCGGGTGACAGCCTTCCGTCGACTGTCCGTCATACACCCCTGAGCCCGACCGGGTTCGCCTCTCCCTGATATCTCACATCAGCTCGCTCCGGCTCTTCCCACGCCCGAGAACGGTCGACGGATGAAGTCCCACGCGGCCCGGGGGAGCGGAGACAGCTTGTACCCTGCACTCGTTCGACGGCCGGAGCGCGGGGGGTTCGATGAGTGACGTACAGCCGATGCGCAGCGGCAGACCGGGCCTGTCGATCGGGGTGCGCGTCATCGCCGTGGTGGTCCTCGTCGCGATCGGGGCCGTCGCCGCCTGGCTCCAGCGCGACGGTTCCGGCCGGAGTGCGCAGCCGCGTACGGAGTTCACCGCGAGCAACCCGCCGGCCGGCCTGCCCGCCGGGCTCACCACCGGCCAGCACCTCCGCTGGACCCGCTGCACCTCGCCGCCCGCCGCGCGCGCGGACTACGACTGCGCCACGATGAAGGCCCCGCTCGACTACCGGAAACCCGACGGCAGGACGATCGACGTCGCTCTGATCCGCCGCAAGGCCACCGGCCCGAACAACCGACGCATCGGCTCGCTCGTCCTCAACTTCGGCGGCCCAGGCGTCTCCGGCGTGAGCGGACTGCCCGAGCTCATCAACCAGTACGAGCACCTCCTCGACCGCTACGACCTGGTCTCCTTCGACCCGCGCGGAGTGGGCGCGACCATCCCCGTGCGCTGCGGGAAGACCGCGCACGACACCGGCTACGAAGGGGGAGACGCCTGCGCCGAGCACTCCGGGGCGTTCCTTCCGTACGTGGGCACCTCGCACACCGCACGCGACCTCGACCTGCTGCGCTACCTCCTCGGCGACCAGCGACTGCACTACTTCGGCGTCTCGTACGGCACCGCGCTCGGAGCGGACTACGCCCACCTGTACCCCTCGCACGTCGGACGGCTCGTCCTCGAAGCGCCCGTCGACCCGACCGAGGACTTCGACGAGAAGAAGCTGTCGCAGGTCAAGGCGGTCCAGGCGGCGTTCGACCGGTTCGCCGCGCACTGCGCGGGCCGCATCCGCCACTGCCCGACCGGAAGCGGACCCGAGGAGGCCGCGCGACGCATGGCGCGCCTGGCCGACCGCCTGGAGAAGAAGCCCGCCCCGGCCGGCGGCGGAAAGACTCTCGACGGCGACGACCTGGCGTACGCCGTCAGCGACCATCTCGACCGCGGCACGGACGGCTGGGCGCCGCTCGCGAAAGCACTCACCGCCCTGATCGACCACAACGACGGCCGTCCGCTGAACAAGGGCTCCGACACGATCGGCTCAGCCGACCGCGCCGCCACCGCGCCCGACAACAGCCGTGCCGCCCTGACCGCCATCACCTGCGCGGACTCCAGCCTGCGGCCCGACTTCGCACGCCTCGACAAGGACGAGGCACGCATCAAGGCCGCCTCACCCGTGTTCGGCGCGGCCTGGTCCACGGGCATCTACCTCTGCTACGACTGGCCGTTCGACGGCGAGCGCGCCACGCCCCAGGTGGACGCCGACGGCGCGGCGCCCGTACTCGTGGTCGGCGGCACCGGCGACCCCACCACTCCGTACCCCGGCGCCCGCCACATGGCCCGCGCCCTGGGCGAGGGGGTCGGCGTGCTCCTGACGGCCGAGGAAGAGGGCCACGGCAGCTACCCGCAGAACCGCTGCGTCATGAAGACCGTCGACCACTACCTCCGCACGGGCCGCACCCCGGCGGCGGGGACGGTGTGCCGGGGCAGCATGTCCTGAGGCCCGTCCCGGTCCGCCTCGGGCGGCTCATCTCGGCGGGTCCTCACCCGTGAGCCCGTCCACGGATTCACGGATCAGGTCCCACCAGCTCCTCGCTCTCGCCTCCCTGCGTGCCGTTCACCCAGAACGCGTAGTTGTTGGAACGCTGGCTGAGGAGCCGGGGCGTCGGCGACGAGATCACCGTCGCCACCAAGGTGGGAGCCCGCCCCAACCGGCCCACCACAGGCTTCAGCAAGGACGTCGAGGGCCTGTCCGCCAAGGTCGTCCGCGAGTCCGCCGAACGCAGCCGCGAACGCCTCGGCATCGAGAAGATCCACCTGCTGTACGCGCACATCATGGACGAGCACACCCCGCTGGAAGAGACCGTCCAGGGCTTCGCCGACGTGGTCGCGGACGGCGTGGCCGGGCTGCTCGGCGCGAGCAACCACTGGGCCTGGCGCGTCGAACGCGCTCGCGTCGTCGCCGCGGCGGCGGGCGTGCCCGGCTACGAGGTGCTCCAGCACCACCACAGCTACCTGCGCCAGCGCACCGATCTGCCGAGCCTGCGCTCGCCCGATGGCAACCAGGGCCTGGTCAGTGGTGACCTGCTGAGCTACCTGCGCGCCAACCCGGAGCTCACGCAGGTCTCGTACTCGCCGCTGATCGCGGGCGCCTACGTACGGGACGACAAGCCGCTCGGCCCGGGCTTCGAGCACGCGGGCACCCAGCCACGTCTGAAGGCGATCCGCGAAGTGGCGGCTCAGACCGGCGCCACCGTCAACCAGGTGGTGCTTTCCTGGCTGATGGGCGGCGCCATCCCGGTTCTCCCCCTCATCGGTGCCTCGTCGGTGGCCCAACTGGACGAGAACCTGGGCGCTGTCGACCTCGAACTGACCGCGCAGCAGCGGGCGAAGCTCGACTCCGTCAACTGACGACCGGGCCCTACGACCGGCGCGGGGGAGCGGCGAGGAAGTCCAGGACCAGCCGGCCGGAGAGGGTCCGGGCTTCCTCGAAGTAGGCGTGACGGGCGCCGGGGATCAGGTGGAGCCGGGCGTCGGGGATCCGGTCGGCCAGCAGCGGCGCGTTGGCCGTCGGGTTGAGCAGGTCGTCGGTTCCGTGCAGAACCAGCGTGGGCGCGCCGATGCTCGGCAGGAGGTCCCAGGCGTCGTGCCGGTTGCCGGCCGAGAGGTGGTGGCGCCGGGAGTGGGCGGGCATGTCGGGATCACCGAGTGTGTGGTGCGGACCCGGGTGCTCGGCGAGCCAGCGGGGTGTGTACATGAGTTCCAGCAGGGCTTGCCGCGCGGCTTCGGGCCGGGGCTGGGCGAGGGCCCGGCGGACGTCGTTGTCGCGTTCGACACTGTGCGGGCCGCCGGGTGAAGTGCAGCCGAGAATGAGGGAGTTGACCCGGTGCGGGTGGCGGGCGGCGAGTTGCTGGGCCACCCGGCCGCCCATCGACGTGCCGTAGACGTCGGCCCGGTCGATGCCGAGGTCGTCGAGGACGGCGACGACGTCCTGGGCGAACAGCTCGGTGCTGTGGGCGGTGTCGGGCTTGTCGCTGTCGCCGGTGCCGCGGTAGTCGAGCGTGAGGGTGCTGCGGACGGAGTGGAAGTCGGCGCGGACCGAGTTCCACCAGCGGTGGTTGTTGGCCTGGCCGGCCAGCAGGACGAGTGGCGCTCCGTCGCCCTGGACCTGGTATGCGATGCGGGTCCCGTCAGGGGTCGTGGTGTACGTCATCGTCGGTCCAGGGTGCCCGCGACGGAGTCGTCGTGCTGGACGTGGACGAACAGGCCGAACAGCGCGGCGGACAAGGCCGGAACGGCGGCAGCCCAGGCCGGAAGACGTGATCGGAGAGTCATCCCGGCATCGTTGCATGCCGCCGCCACGCCTGCCGCCCCGACCAGGTGCGATCGCTGTGGCAGGTAGGTCAGTGGTTGGGCAGGGAGCCGACCAGGCCGCCGTCGATCACGAGGTCCTGGCCGGTGATGTAGGAGGCGTCGGCCGAGGCGAGGAAGGCGACGGCGGCGGCGACATCGGCGGCGTGGCCGACGGTGCCGAGGGGGACCTGCGCGGCATTGCGGGCGTCGGCGTCGGGGTCGGTGTTGGCGCCGCGGTACATCTCGGTGTCGATGTAGCCGGGGCTGACGGAGTTGACACGGATGCCGCGTGGGGCCAGGTCGGAGCCGAGGGTGCGGGCCAGGTTGTGCACGGCGGCCTTGGTCGCCGAGTAGACGGAGGCCACGGGCAGGCCGCGGTGCAGCGTCCAGGAGGCGTTGAGGACGATCGCGCCGCCGTCCTTCAGCAGCGGCAATGCCTTTTGGACCGTGAAGAAGACGCCCTTGATGTTGACGTCGGTGGAGTGGTCGAAGTCGGCTTCGGTGATCTCGGCGCCGGGCTTGAAGACGCCGGTGCCCGCGTTGGCGAAGACCGCGTCCAGGCTGCCCCGCCAGGTCTCGACCCGCCGCATCAGCGCGTCCAGGTCGGCCAGTACGGCGACGTCCGCCCGGACGGTCAACACGCGTTCTGCGGCGTCGAGTTCGGCGGACGCCTTGTCGAGGCGGGCCTCGTCGCGTCCGGTGATGACGACGTAGGCGCCCTCGTCGAGCAGGCGTCGGGCGGTGGCCAGGCCCATGCCCGAGGTGCCGCCGGTGATCAGGACCGTGTGGTTCGTGAATCGCTTCATGCCGACGATCCTGCGCGGCCGGCCACAGCCCTGACAGTGCGGGACGAACCTGGGTCTGCCACCACCACCCTCACACTCCGGCCTACCCGACCACGGCAGCCTGCAGCAGGGCGTCCAGTCGCTCCTGTGTGCCCGAACCGTTCGTCGGGGTGTGCAGCATGAGGCGGTGTCCGGGCAGCTCCGGGAGGGTCAACGCGGTGTAGGTGAAGGAGAGTTCACCGGCATCCGGATGAAGGACGGTCTTGGCTCCACTGACGGCATCGCGGACGGTGTGCTCCGCCCAGAGCTCGGCGAACTCCGGGCTGACGGCGCACATGTCGGCGGCGATCCGGCCGAACTCCGGGTCGTCCGGGTAGCGGGCCGCGTCCGCCCGGAACTGCCCGACGATGGACTCGGCGGCGTCCCGCCAATGGCACAGCGACGACCGGTACCGGGCGCCGGTGAAGAAGGTGACCAGACAGTTGTGATCGTGCTCGCGGTAGCCGAAGACCAGCTCGGCGGCGCGGTTGACCGCGATCAGGTTCCAGTGCGGGTCGATGAGATACGCCGGACGCGGCAGCCAGGAGTCGATCACCTGGCGCAGCGCGTCGGATACGACACGGCCCGCCGCCGGAAGCGCCCGCGGCGGATTCAGCCCGGCCAGCAGATACAGGTGCTCGCGCTCGGTGCCGTCCAGGCGCAGCACCCGTGCGATGGAGTCCAGCACGTCCGCGGACACATTGATCTCGCGCCCTTGCTCCAGCCACGTGTACCAGGACACCCCGACCCCGGCGAGCACCGCGACCTCCTCGCGACGCAGCCCGGGGGTCCGGCGCGAGCGGACGTCACCGACAGCCAACCCGGCCTCGCCCGGCGAGACTCGGGCCCGCCGTGACCGCAGGAACTCCCGTATCTCGGCGGTACGTCGTGCCCGCGCCTCGGCGGAAAGCCGGCTGATCTCCATACGGGCATCCTAGGCACGTGCCTGCTCAGCCGGTGAAACCGATGCTCTGTCGCCAGCTGAGCTCGTCGGTCCCCGCACCGCCGGGCGACCGGAAGACGACCCGGTATCCGGTCAACGAGAAGCGCGTCGTCCGCCACGCGTCCATGCCCTCGGTGGTGTCGGTCTCCCACTCATCGAGGTCGCCGCTGCTGACACCGGCGATCACCACCTCGGCCGGCTCTCCCGCGTGGCAGCCGGAGCTGTACCCGGCGACGAGTGCGACGGTGTCCCCGTACGCGCTCAGCTCGGCACCGCAGTCGGAATCCCCGCGCGGGTAGAGGAGTTTGGGCGCGGACCAGGGGCCGCCCTTGGTGCGCTGGTGGCGCTCGTACAGCCCCTTGTCCGTGAACCGCGCCGACACACGGCGCCCGTCCTCCAGCTCGATCAACCCGTTCCAGCCGATCCGCTTCGCCGTGGAGGTCTGACCGGGCCACTCGGCACACACCGTCCACACCCCCGCCAGCACCATCGCCAGCGCACCCGTCGCCACGACACGCGACCGACGCATGGTGACACCTCGCCCTCTTCCGTCACATCAGTGTGGGGAAACACGCCGCTGGCCGTCGGCCCGGTTCCTGGCTCAGAGGTCGTAGCAGGCGTAGGCGCCCCCGGCGTCGCGGGCGATCCGGTCCGAGCCCCAGCAGTGGAGCATCGGCGCGACCCGGTACAGGGCGGCGCCACCGGCAACGAGGGCAAGGGCGGCGAGTACGGCGGTCACGATCCGCATGACGGCCATCCGCCGCACGAGCCACCAGGCCCCGGCGATCGCAAGCGTCCCCAGGCCGAGCATGACCACCGAGATCGGCGCGGTGTTGTTCTGGATGCCAGGGAAGCGGTCCGGGTGCGTGACCTGTTGGACGGCGGCGAAGGCGAAGAAGAAGAGCAGCAGCCCCAGCAGCAACATTCCGACGGAGCCGGCCCCGCGAGCGACCGCTCGGCCCCGGCTCCGCGGACTTCCCGACGTCCCGGCGGTATCCGCGCGCACGAGACGCCGGTCCAGGACGGCCCGGAGCCGGTCCAGCTCCTCTGGGGCCGCCACGGCCCGTTTGGGAAGGACGGCGAGGCCGACGGAGGAACGGTCGGCGCTGAGAAGCACGAACAGCTCCGGCGTCTCGACGTAGCGCGCGTACAGGTGCCAGCTGTGGCTGGTCGAGCTGTGCGCGGTGGCGAGCCGGATTCCCGTGTCGTCGACCGTCCCGCGGATGTCGCCCTGTCGCTCCGCGAGTTGGTGGAGGCGGCGCGCCTGCAACCACGGCATCGCCGTGGCGAAGGCGACGAAGCCCACCACGCCTGCGTACAGCGGCCACGGGGTGTCCCGGTGGCCGGAGCCGGCCGCCGACAGCAGAACACCGACGGCCGTGACCGCCACCGTCCAGATCAGTGCCCGGCGCTGAACACGCCCCGCCCTCGTGATGCGGGCGCGAGCCCGCAGCGCGGACGTCAGTTCGCTGATGGTCGGACGGTAGGCCAGCTCCACCGGTCTCTCGGCGACCGCGTCCGCTTCCCGGCCCTCGGCCATGTCCCCTCCCCGGTTCGGTGATCAACCGGATCGTAGAGGTCCCCTTGAAGATCCGAGCTCGCGGGAGGCGAGGCGGCTCAGCGGTGTTCGGGGTTCTCGAAGTCGAAGCGGCAACCGGCGTCCCACTCGGAGCGCTGGTTGCCGTGCGCCGGGATGCCGCCTGCGTCCTTGAGCATGCGGGCCAGGTGGAGCTGGTTCCAGGTCATGAAGGTGGTGTTGCGGTTGGTGAAGTCGTTCTCCGGCCCGCCGGAGCCGGGGTCGAGGTAGGACGGGCCGGGACCGGCCGGGCCGACCCAGCCCGCGTCGGCCTGCGGCGGGATCACGTACCCGAGGTGCTGGAGGCTGTAGAGGACGTTCATCGCGCAGTGCTTGGCGCCGTCCTCGTTGCCGGTGATCAAGCAGCCGCCCACGCGCCCGTAATACGCGTACTGGCCGCGGTCGTTGAGGATCGACGAGCAGGCGTACAGGCGCTCGATCACCCTCTTCATGACCGAGGAGTTGTCGCCCAGCCACACGGGTCCGGCCAACGTGAGGATGTCGGCGGCCATCACCTTCTCGTAGACGGCGGGCCACTCGTCGGTTTCCCACCCGTGCTCGGTCATGTCGGGCCACACGCCGGTCGCGTGGTCGAGGTCCACCGCCCGCAGCACCTCGACCTCGACGCCCTGCCGCTCCATGATGCCGGTGCTGATGTCGATCAGCCCCTGAGTGTGGCTGCGCTCCGGCGACCGCTTGAGCGTGCAATTGATCACCAGAGCGCGGAGATCACGGTAGGACGTGGCGGTGTCGTTCATCGATGCGTCCCCTCGCGGGCGAGTGAGTGGTCCGGTGGCGGAGCACTCCCGGGCTGCCGATGCCACGACAGCTCCGGGTCGGTTCCGCCGACAATCCCACCCACTCTCTCGCCTCACGGAGCGAAGGGGCGGAGCGCCGCACGTGAGGTGGAGAAGCAGGGCTCTTGATCACTCAGGTGGCCCCGCCCCGGCGGCGCGGGGGAGTCCTGTCGGCCGGTCCAGGGGCTGAAGGGTTCTCCTCGACACCACTGAGATCCGTGGCCCCTGCCTCGGCTCCGTGCTCAGAGCTCGCCGCGCCGTGCGAGCTGCCTCAGCGCGTTCTCACGGATGATCTCGTCCTCGTCGTCACGCAACCCCTCAAGAACTTCCCGGACCTGCCTGCCGGGAAGGGCGCCGAGAGCCCAGATCGCCTTCACGGCGAGTGCCCGGTTCTCGTCCCAGTCCAGGCGCTCGGGAACCCAGTGGGTCGCCAGGATCAGCGTCGGCAAGGTCTCGGGGGAGCGGAGCCTGGCCAGCGTGGACACGATGTCCTCGTGCTCCCTGTGCCATTCGGCGGGGAACAGCTCGGTCAGAGGCTCCAGGAAGTCATCGGGCGGGGCGCCGGCGGCGGCCTTGATGATCAATGCCATCTCGACGTCGTCGGCGTCCCGGCGCTCCATGGCGTCCCGGAGCAGCCGGAGCGCCAAGGCCCCGCCGTCGGTCTCGCCGAAGTGGGCGAGCACTTCGTCGATCGTGCGCGTCGGAGGCGAGCCCGGTGCGAATACGAGGCCCATCACCAGGTCCTGCTCCTCGGGGGACATCGCCTGACCGCCTCCTGTGCGTCCTGTGGTGGGCATCTGAGCGTGCAAGCCGGGCAGGACCGGGACCCGGGGCCGCACGATCACGAAGGGGTCGACCGGCTCGCGCCGATGGCGGTCTCGATGTGTGCGAGCTGGGCGGCGAGGATCTCCTCGAACGCGGCGCGGCGGTCTGCCCCGAGCGGGCGGACGTCACGGGCGAAGTGGGCCAGGGTGGGGAAGCGTTCGGGGTCGGCGCCGAGTACCGCGACGCGGAACAGTTCCATGCCCTGCTCGTGCTCTTCCGCAGTGATGGTGCTGACTCCGGCTTCGGAGGCGATCAGCGCGGAGATGAGGACAGCGAGCCGGTGGTAGTGCGCCGGGATCTCCTCGTCGGGCAGCCCGGCCACGCGCAGGGCCTGCAACACCTCTTCCATGACCATGCGGGAGCCGGCGCCGCCTGACGCGTATCGCCCCCAGATCGCGGCGAGTTGGGGCTGCTGACCGAAGGCCTCTCTCACGCGAAGAGCCAGGGCGGTGAGTCGCTGCCGCCAGTCACCCTGGGCGCGGTAGCCGTCCATGGAGGCCAGGAGGATCCGGTCGGCGACCGCGCGCAGCAGTTCGGTCTTGCTGCGGAAGTGCCGGTAGAGACTGGAGGAATCGGTCCCCAGGGTCGCGGCGAGCTTGCGCACGCTGAACGACTCCGCGTCGCTCGTGCGCAGCAACTCCGCTGCCGCGTCCAGGATCTCCTCCGTCGCCCAACGCCTTCGACCTGCCATTTCGCCCCTCTCGTCAGGCCCAACTCTAGCCTATGCACTTGGTGTTGCACGCGGTGCGTGCATAATGAGGACGTGGGCAGGGCGAGCACGCCGGCAGCACGTGGGCCGACATGCCACGCGTGCCCAGCCGCCCGAACCCGGGCGACCGGAACGGAGCTCACCTCGAGCCATGCGAAAGGAAGCCTGTCGTGAGGAACTCACTGGACTTGGCGGCGCTGGACGCGGCCATCGAGAACGTCCACCGCGCCGGGATGCCGGGCCTGTTCGCCGAGGTACGGGGCGGCGACCAGGTCTGGCGTGGCGCCGCGGGCGTCGCGGATGTCGCCACCGGCCGCCCCGTGACCGCCGGCATGCGCCACCGAGTCGGCAGCATCACCAAGACCTTCGTCTCCGCCGCGATCCTGCACCTGGCCGAGGCCGGCCGGATCGGGCTCGACACACCGATCGGCCGGTACCTCCCCGAGCTGGTCCCCGGGGAGCGCGGTGACGCGATCACGGTCGAAATGCTGATCAACCACACGAGCGGCCTCGCCGAGTACCTCCCGTACGCCTACCCCTCCCTCAAGGCGCTCCCCGCCGTCGCCGACACCAGCCCCCAGAGCCTGGACGACCTCCGCTTCACGCACTTCGACCCCCTCGAACTGATCGAGATGGGGGTCACCGCACCCGCCGTCGGCACCCCCGGCGGTGCTCCGGGGGTGTACTCGAACACCAACTACCTGCTCCTCGGCCAGCTCCTGGAACAGGTGACCGGCACCGCGGCCGAGCAGTACATCACCCGGAACGTCATCGAGCGCGCCGGGCTCCGGGACACCGGGTTCCCCGCCGGACCGTACGTCGGCGAGCCTCACTCGCAGCTCTACGAGGCGTGGTTCGGCATGATCGACCCACTGCGCGACTACAGCGTCTACGACATGTCCTGGACGGCCCCGGCGGCCTCGCTGATCTCGACCGTCGCGGACCTCAACCGCTTCTACCGCCTGCTGCTGGCCGGCGAGATCGTCAGCCCGGCGTCACTGGCGCGGATGCAGCGCACCGGCCCGGTCATCTCCCACGCGGGCACGATGATCGAGTACGGACTCGGCCTCTACCCGATGAAGGAGCCGGGGCAGCCCACGTTCTGGGGCAACGGCGGCTCGGTCTGGGGCGGCGGTGCGCTGGCCATGATCCGGGTCGACGGTGAGCGGCAGATGGCCGTCGCGGTGAACATGCAGCGGTGGAACAGACTCGACTCCTCCGGAAACCCCCAGCCCCACCCCATCGACGCCGCCCTTGAGGCTCTGTACCGCGTGGCGATGTACGGCTGACCGGCCCGCCACCCGACACCGCAAGCCGAGTGAGGCGGCGCGGCCCTGGTCGAGCTCTGAGAGCTCGTTCCTCGTCCGACCTCCGGGGGTGAACGGTCATTCAGCCGTCGCCGCGCCGAGGTACGGAGCGAAATGCTCGGCGACCTCCGCCGCCACCGCCACCGCGTCGAGTGTTCCGTCGACTTCGATGACGCGAATGCCGAGGCGGCGGGCGTTCTGTACGGCGTCCTCGGCGACCAGCCGGTCACGGGCCACGCGGTTGGCCTGGGCGCGGGCCGGGTCCGCGACAGGGGCGTTGAGCGTTCCCGCGCGGGGGAGGGTCCGGAGCTGGTGCCGGCGGAAGTCCTCGGTGGGGACCAGGACGAGCATGCGCCGGGGCGAGTCGAGCAGCGGCGCGACCAGCTCCGGCCGTAGCCCCCATCCCTCAGCGATCGCCGGCCGGCCGGTGAACAGTGCGCGCAGGTCGTCCAGCGCCCATTCGAAGCGGACCGGGAAGCCGGCGAGTGTCTCGGCAGCCATCGCCTCTGGGCTCTGGCCCGTCCAGACCTCGTCGGGGGTGGGATCCTCCACGGGCTCGCCCAGAGCGATTCGACGCGCGATCCGGCGGTCCTGGTGTCCACGGGCGTCGTGGTAGTCGTAGTGATACACCGTCAACCCATGGTGCCTCGCGACGATTTCGGCGACGGTGGTCTTGCCCGACCACTGGGCGCCGCCGATCCACAACGCGCGGCGAAGGCTGCCATGTGGATCCCACACGTCTGGCATGAGTGTCCTCCCGTTGGAGAGCGGCACAGACCCTCCGCTCGGGAACGAGTGTCCTGGTCCGACGGCAAAAATTGCAGTCTTGTCTTCGCTGGGCGGTTGGCAGAGAGTGGGAAGGGAGGGGGACCGGTCCGGCGTCATGCGTGGAAGCCTGTGCCCATGGATACCTTCGCGGACCGAATCGACGGCGGCTGGGAGTGGTGGGAGGCCGCCATCGAGGAAGCGCAGGAAGGGCGCTGGGTCCGTGACGACGTGGAACGGCAGATCATCCGGGACATCGGCGCCGCCACCAACGCCCTCTCGGGTGGCCGGACGGCCCCGTTCACCGACGACCCCTGGCACGTACGCATCGGGAGAATCGCGAACTGGGCCGGTGTGCTGCGACTCGCCGCCCGGGCAGGCGGATGGGTGCTTGAACCAGTCGCCGGGCGCCGCCCACCGCACCCTGCGGGCATGGCCGAGTTGCTGTCCGGCATCTACTCGGTCGCCGAGCAGGGAGAGATATGGATGCGGCAGCTTCTGAAGGGCCAGCTGCCGCCGGAAGGCGAGATCGCGAAGGCTGAGGGGTTCCTCACCGGGCCGGGGTCCGTCGAAGACCTCGAGCTCTTCTTCTACGACTGAAAGGCCGCGTCGCCGAGGCCGCCGTTGCCTTCGCCGGGGTCCACCGTCACAGCCGCGCCATCTCGACCACCAGACGGTGGGCCCGGGCCGTGTCCCACGTGAGTGCGGCCGCGCGGATGGCCTCGACGCCGGGTGGTACGTCGAGACCGAGGTCCTCGGCGAAGACGGTCCGGCAGCGCTCGATCACTCCCAGAGCGCCGGGTACGTCACCCTGGGCGCAGTACGACGCGGCGAGCAGTTGCCACAGGCGCTGCCGGTGCGGGGCTCCGGCCAGCACCGTCTCGATGCGGTACGGGAGCATCTCGGTGCGCTGAGTCAGCAGACACGCGGCGAAGTAGTTCTGGCAGGCCTCGAGGCGCGTGTTGTTGAGGCCCAGGGTGTGTGCGTGGAACCACCGTGTCGCGGGCAGCCGCTGACCGAACGGGCCGCGCCAGAGGGCGAGGGCCTCGCCGAGGACGCCGACCGCACGCTGGTGCTGTCCCGCCGCGAGCAGCTCACGCCCCTGCCGGGCGAGCCGCAGGAAGCGGGACAGGTCGATCTCGTCCGCGTCGACGCGGAGGGCGTACCCGGTCTCCGCGCCTCGGCTGGTGGTGAGGCGCTTGCTCAGGCCCGGCTGCGCGGAGTCCAGAGTGCGGCGCAGTCCGGTGAGGTGGCTTCTGAGGTTGGCCACCGCGGAGCTCGGCGGGGCGGGCCACAACAGCTCCACCAACTCGTCCATGCCCACGAACTGCCCCCGGCGCAGCAGGAGTGCGGTGAGCAGCGCCCGCCGGGCGCTGGACTGCATCTCGGTCGCGCCGGCGATCCTCACCGGCCCCAGCAGTCTGAAGAGCATCTGGTCCTTGCCTCCCGTGAACTGCGCCATGCCTCGGTCGACACCGAATATCGCAGGTGGCCGCGGTGCCGAGGGGCCAGGAAGGGTGGCCAGATCTGGTCAACCGGGCGGAACATGCTGCCTGTTGATGTCCTGTCACGCCTGTCACAGGGACGCCACGGGTCGGTCACCGGGCAAGGTGACGGCTTCCACCTCGCAGATCGCGACTTCTAGGCTCCAGGCATCATTCGCCGGCCGGACTCATCCCCGCCCATCCCCCACGGAGCGACGCTTGCCCGCGCATCACATGGCCGTCCTCGGCATCACGGCGGTGGAGGAGGAGGTCTACCGGCTGCTGCTGCGCAGCCCCGGAGCCGAGCTCTCCGAGGTGCACGTTCTGTCGAGGCAGGAACCGATCGTGCTGGACGCGGCCGTGCGCCGGCTGCGGGAACTGCACGTCCTTCGCGAGGACGGCGGCAAGGTGTGGCCGCACACCCCTGACGTGGTCGTGAACCGGCTGGCCCAGCAACGGCTGGAGGAGCTCTACCACGCCATTCGCACGCTCTCGGACCTGCGTCCCATCGTGGACTCGCTGACGCTCGAGTCGTCCGAGCGGAGCCCGGACGCCGAACACGCCCCGGTGGAGCGGCTGATCGGCTTGCCCGCCATCCGTGAACGCCTGGACGAACTGGCCTTCTTCGCACGCTCGGAGATTCTGGCCTGCGAGCCGTACGACGCGCTGACCCCGGAGAACATCGAGAGTGCGCGCCCGCTCGATCTGCGCTGCCTGCGCCGCGGCGTCGTCGTGCGCAACCTGGTCCGCGCGTCCGCGGTCGCGGACGACATGTGCACGGTCAGCAAGGACGAGACCGGCGCGCGCCAGGTCGGCACGGCCCTGCGTACGTATCGCCGCTACATATCGGAGCTGATCCGGATCCTCGGCGCGGAGAATCGTGCCCACGCGGCGCTGCTGGCCCGTGAACGGGGCTGGATCTGACATCCACGGGCAGGGCCCGTGCGGGCCGTCCGCCGAAGGGCACACGGACCCTGCTCCTGATGTGATCGGGGAAGAGGCGCGGCACATGCGACGGTCCGGGCACCGTGCTCGGCGCCCGGACCGCTCGACCCGCCCGCGTGGGGCCCTCCCGCCGCGAGATCAGGACTTCGGCTTCTCCTGCCAGCCGTTGGCCGGCCCGCAGGCAGGGTCCTTGGGGTCGAAGCAGGGCTTCGACACCACGGTGCCGTCGCCGCTCGCGGACGCGAAGTCGACGGCCACGGCGGCGCACGCCCCCGTCGCCGTCAGCACAGTCAGCACCGCCGCCGTGAACCCCCGGCCGAGCCTGCTGGTGACGGTACGCATCATGGGCCTTCCCTCCCGGCGCCGTGCGGCGCCGCGTTCTCGAGAGCCGTCCGGGGCCTGATCCCCGGGCGCCCCCGAAGCATCGCAGCGATCCTTCCCCTCCCACAGAGCTCCCGTTGGCAGCCTCCTGACGTTCTCCGTGCACGATCCTGCCAACAGGAGGACGGTCACCAGTCCTTCATCGCCTCCGTGGGGGACTTGCGCGCCGCCCTGCGCGCCGGGACCACCGAGCCCGTCGCCACCACCAGCACCGTCAGACCGAGCACCAGGCACAGAGCATCCGCGGAGGGCAGCACGAGCCAGCCACTGACATACGGTGCGAGATCCGCCCTGCCTCGCAGCAGAGCGGCGGTGCCACCGCCGAGGACCGCGCCGAGTGCCGTGCCGAGAAGCGCGGCCACGGCACCGACCACAGCCATCTCGGTGACGAGCATCGTCAGGACCGCGCGGGTGCGGAAACCGACCGCTTTGAGGACGCCGATCTCCTGGGCGCGCTGCCGCGACAGCGCACCGGTCACGGTCACGGCGCCGACGAAGGCGAGGACGCCTAGCACTCCGAGCAGCACGCGGCCGACGACTCCGACCATGTCGAGGACGGCGGGCAGTGCGTCGAGCTGCTGCTGGATCGTGACGGCGGGGTAGCCCAGTTCCTGCACCGACTTCGTCACGCGCGGCACGTCCGACGCCGTCTCGGCGACCACGGTCAGCTGGTCGTAGCCGATGGTGGAGAGGTAGCGGTCCTCGGGTTCGCCGGCGCGACGTGCCGCCCACGCGATCACGGTGGTGTCGGCGGCGTAGGCGGCATCGGGGTTGTCCAACTGCCATGTCGGGTCGTACACACCGACGAGCCGAGCACGGTCGCGCACCCCCTTCCCCTCGCCCTGGCGCACGAAGCGCGTGGTCTCGATGTCGAGGTCTTCGCCGACGTGTCCGCTCAGGTCCACGCCCTGGGACTTGGCGGGCGCGACGATCTCGCCGGGGCGCAGCGGGAACACGTGCTCGCGGACGGACTTCACGACCGGCGGGTGGAGCGCGGGACGGTAGGTCGTCGCGTACAGCAGAACGGTGTCGCCCGCTTCGGTCAGCACACCGAACGAGGCCTGGGCGCGGGGCTGGACGGAGGCGACGCGCGGCAGTTTCGCCAGCCGGGCCGCGGTGCGGTCCGTCAGCTGCCGGGCGTCGGGGCGCTCGTCCGGCCGGTCGACGGTGATGCTGCGGTTGGCGCTGCTCTCCCGGACGCCCGCGTCGGCGGCGCCCTGCGCCCGGTCGGCGATGCCCAGCGCGCCCAGACAGACGGCGGCGGCGACCGTGACCAGGGCCACGAGGCCGAACAGGCGGCGGCGCAGGGCGTGGACGTTGGCGAGGGCCATCCCGAAGGTATTCACTTCGCGCGCTCCGTCTCCGTACGGCCGGCCGGGGCGAACGTGCCCCGTTCGAGCAGATGCACCCGGTCCGCGGCCTCCGCGACGGCCGGGTTGTGGGTCACGAGGAGCACCGCGCGGCCTTCGTCGGCCAGCTCGCGGAAGAGACCGAGGAGGAGTTCCTCGCTGTCGGTGTCGAGGTTTCCGGTCGGCTCGTCGGCCAGGATCACGGGCGGGTCGTTGATCAGTGCCCGGGCGAGCGCGACCCGCTGCTGCTCGCCGCCCGACAGTTCGCTCGGCAGATGGTGGGCCCGGTCGGCGAGCCCCACGCGGGCCAGCAGATCACGGGCGCGCCGCTCGCCGTCCGCGAGGCGGCCGCGGAACGGCAGGGCCACATTGCGCAGGGCCGAGTGCTGGGGCAGCAGGTTGTACGACTGGAAGACGAACCCGAGCCGGCTGCGCCGCAGATCGGCCAGGGCACGGTCCGACATGCCCGTCGTGTCGACGGGCCCGGCGCCGCCCGGGCCGGCCGCGCCGTCGACGACCACGCGGCCGCGGTCCGGTGGCGTCAGCAGCCCGAGGATGTGCAACAGGGTGGTCTTGCCGGATCCCGAGTGACCGACCAGAGCGGTCACCTTCCCTCCTTCCACGGCGAGATCGGCATCCCGCAGGACGTCGACCCTCCGGCCGCGCAGGGAGTAGGACTTGCTGACACCTTCGGCCCGCAGCAGCACGCTCACGAAGCTCTCGCTCACTTTCCGTTCCTCGTGGTCCCGTCGGGCAACCAGCCCATGGCGCCGTCCAGTTCATGGTCGAGCGCCCACACGCCCCAGGTGGTCTTCAGGTCACAGGCCTTGTCGCCGGCTCCGACCTGGTACAGGTCCGGCAGACCGGGGCATCCCCGGTGCGCGGTGACGGCCCGCGCGAGAGCCGTGCGCAGCGGTGTGTCCAGGGCACCGCCGAGCAGGACGTGGGCTCGGACGACCAGGGTGTAGTCGTAGAGGGAAGCGAACGGGGCCGGATCGCGCGCCCACCGTCGCAGGGACTCGGCGGTGATCCAGGACGGGACCAGGTCGCGGCGGTCGCTGTCGGCGAGTCCCACGGTGAGTGTGGCCGCGGCGAGCACCGCGTCCGCGGAGTTCGGACGCCAGGCGGGGACCACCGGATCGACGGTCTCCGCTCCTGCGTCGGCGCAGGTCAGGACCGTCCGCTGCCAGGCGGTGGCGTTCTGCGGTGTCACGGTCGTGGGCACCACGTTCGGATCCGCGCACAGCCGTCGAACGGTGTCGCCCGGGGCGCTGTCCTCGGTGACGGCGCGCAGAGCGGCCCGGTCCAGTCGCTCGGCGGCCTCGGGGCTCGCGGTGCCGGACTTCTCCTCGCGGTCCATGGCCCGCAGCAGGCCGGGGTCCCGGCGCGGGAAGCCGGCCAGTGCGCGCAGCCGTTGGACGAAGAGAGAGGCTTCCGGATCGCCGATGAAAGCGTCGGGCTCGCGGACGGTTCCGTCGTCCAGCCGCGCGCCGTCGAGCCGATCGAGGACCGGGGCGAAGGCGGACCGCGGTGTCCCGGCCGCCTTCAGCACGTGGACGAGCTGGTAGAGCTGCTCGTAGGGGAGTATCGCCGCGCCGTCCCGAAGCACCGGTTCCCAGACCGTGCGATCGACGACCGCGGGCTTGCCCGCCGCCTCCCGGATCAGTACGTAGCTGTAGGTGTCGGCGAGCCGTGTCGCCCGCGCGTCGGGGGACAGGTCCGCGAAGTCGCCGGTGCGCGGGGCCGTGACCTGGGCGAGGGCGGTGGGGACGGGCTGCTTGAGCAGCCGGAGCGAGCCGGCCAGGGCGCTGCTCTGGTCGAGAGCGTGCGGCCTCTCGGCCACCGAGCCGAGCCAGGCGACGGTGGCGGCCCGGTCCGCGGACGGGAGGTCGTCCAGCTGCCCGAGTGCGTCGAGCACACCGAGAGCGGCCCAGGTGGATCCGAGGCGCGCCGCCTCGTCGTCGTCGCCGAGCGCGGAGTCGACATACCAACCGCCCTTGGCGCGGGTCTCGTTGACGTCAGTGGCGTCACGCCGTCCCAGCGCCCGGTCGGCGCCGGCCTGCCAGAGAGGGATCAGCCAGTCCCGGCCCCAGAGCGACGAGGTCTCCAGCGCTCCCTGACGCCACGATCTGACCTCGGCGGCATTCATGCGGACCCGGGGTGCATGGCCGAGTTCGGACAGGGTCCGCAGGGCGAAGGACTGGGCTTGGGGTCCGGCAGGCTGCTGCCGCAGGAACGGGTGGTAGTAGTACCCGTTCTCTTTGCTGACCAGGCGGTCGAACTGTCGTGCGGCGGCAGAGTCGCGGGCGCCGGACCGCTCGGACGCGGACCCGCCGCACGAGGTCGTGAGGAGGGCGCACATGACCACGCCCATCAGGATGGACATGCGCTTCGTTCCGTCTTTTCCGTGTTTTGCTGCGCCGAATTTCATCGAAGGTCCCCCGTGCGCTGTTTCCCTTTTCAGGGGAGATGGAGTTTCAGGGAATATCAAGGTCGCAAAAAGGTGCCGCACCGTCGGGCCCTGACGGTGCGGCACTTTCATGTACTCAAGTCAGACGCCTGGGTCCGCCGGGGCGAACACGGGTCACGCGGCTCCCGCGTAAGCGCACTTCTCGCTGACCTTGATCCGGCTGGTCACCTTGGCCGAGCCGCAGCTCTTCGTCGACACGTAGATCGTGGCCTTGCTCGGCGTCATCTTGCCGTAGGTGTCGGCGATCCGTGCGGTGTGGTTCTTCCACCGCACCACGCCCAGGGACTTGCTCTTCATCGTGAGCGTGGCCTCGGGGTTCTTGGAGATCTTGACGGAGACGCGGAAGCCGTGCGCCTTGAGCTCGGCGCGGTTCTGGATCCAGGCCGCCTGCTTCGGGTGCGACCCGGACATCTTCGTGGAGGCCTTCCAGGAGCAGGACTTCACGTAGGTGTTGCAGTGCCAGGAGTTGACGGTGATCTTGTTTCCGCCCGGGAGGCCCACCTGCGTGGACGCCGAGGTGGCGTGCGCGGGCGAACCCGCCAGCACGAGGGCGCCGGCCGCGAAGGCGGCGGCAGCCCCGGACATCAGGCGCGTGCGTATGCCGTTGTTCATTTCGATTGTCTCCCCGTGAGATATCGAGAGCGGTCACCCGGTCGGGAAACCGTGTGCGGTGCCCACCTGAATTCCTCGGTCGGTGTGCGCCGCTTTTTCTACCGGCTCTCGATATCTCCGTGCAGCTTTGCGAGGCGAATACCGGAACGTGACGCGCGTCACACGGAAAGGGTGGAACCGGTCTCTGGGGGAGGGAGTCCAATTCGGCCGCGCCGAGAGGGTGGGCAGCGGCGGACTCTCTGAGTGCGGGCCCTGGCCGCCCGGCCGTCGTCGACGGATCGACCTGCGGCGATGCGGTTCTCAACGGTAGGCCGGAGACTGAACTGAGGGATTGCTCCGCGGGCTGAGGGCTGACGCCGGCGAGGTCACGGGGGGCGTTCTCCGCATACGTCGGGGTGGACTCCGGCGTCCGAGGTAAAGGCGCCAAGTCCCCCGATCGCGCGGATCGGGGGACCGTGCCGAGTCAGACGGCTTGCCGGGCGGGCGTGGGCCCTGTTCCGGCCGCGAGTGCCAACTTCCGTCTTACGCGGCCGCGTTGAGTTCGGCCTTGCCGAACAGCAGGGCGTAGCCGGAGGGGAGTTGGTGCAGGATGCGCGTCATGAGGTGGGGGCCGGCGTGGGCGGCGACGGCGGCGAAGACGGAGCCGGTGTCCCAGCGGGTGGTGGCCAGGGAGGTGCCGGAGCGGGCGGCGAGGTCCTTGACGAAGGCCCAGCCGGTCAGCGGCTGGAGGTCGGGGATCTGCGAGGTCAGGACGCGTGCGGCCTCCAGGGGCAGGCAGGCGGCCAGGTCGACACGTTCGTCGCCGGTCAGTTGACGGCCCAACCCCGAAAGGACCAGGCGGACGACCTCGTCCGCTCTCTCGCGGGTGGGGTAGGCCCCTTCGTAGCGGACCCTTTCCAGCATCTGCTGATACGCCGCCCCGAACGGCTGCTGCTGCTCAACCGGAACGCGCGCGTCGGTGATCACTGCGGTGCATGCCTTTCGTCAAGCCAGGGTTGGACGGTGCCGACGCGCGGCACCGGTGGTCAGGTGGGTTGGGGGCGGCCGAAGAGCAGGTCGTAGCCTGCGGGGAGCTGGAGCAGGATCTCCTTGAGAAGGTCATCCGCGGCGGTGTCGGCGACCGTGGAGAGCACGGCACTGACGTCCCGGGTCGCGGTCTGCTCGGTGGCGCCCTCGATCCACGCCGCGATCGCTCGCACGAACCGCTCCGGCGAGAGCGGTTCGGCGCTCTGCAGCGGGTTGAGCAGGATCAGGGCGAATTCCTCCGGCAGGCGAGCCGCGAGCCGGGCGCGGACTTCGCCGACCAGGTGCGCTCCCAGGAGGGCGAGCACCACGCGGGCCGCGCGTTCGGCTTCCTCTCGAGTGCCGTACCGGCCACGTTCCTTGACGTGGTCGAGGAAGGCTTCGTGTCGCAGGGTCATCTCGGCCGCCACCCCTTGTTGCTCTTCGAACTGCCCGCGGGGTGCGGAGGGCGGGATGGAGGGGGAGACCAGGTGTCCGTCCTCCGCACCTGTCCGGCCGGTGTCAGCCGGAGATCTCCTTGTGGCCGGTCCCGACGCCGATGGAGATCTTGCGGGGCTTGGCGCGCTCGGCGATCGGGATGCGCAGGGTGAGCACGCCCGCGTCGTAGTCGGCCTTGATGTGCTCGGTGTCGAGCGTGTCGGCGAGCACGATCTGGCGGGAGAAGGCTCCCAGCGGCCGCTCGGACAGTTCCATCTGCACGTCGTCGGTCTTCGCCATCGGTCGGCGCTCGGCCTTGACCGTCAGCATGTTCCGCTCGACGTCGATGTCGATCGCGTCCGCGGTGACGCCGGGGAGATCGAAGGCCACCACGTACTCGTCGCCCTCGCGGTAGGCGTCCATCGGCATCGCCGACGGCCTCGACCAGGTCCCCGGACCCATCAGCTGCTGCGTCAGCCGGTCCAGCTCACGGAAGGGGTCAGTGCGCATCAACATCGTGAAAACACCTCCAGCAGGTTCAGGCAGTTGCTGCCAATGCGCCTCACTGACACCGTTGTAACATGTCATCCAATGGATGACAAACATGATGTCGTCAGTTCGATGACAAGCGCCAGGGAGGCGTCCGTGACCCCTGCCGACCAGCCGTCCACGAACGGCACCGACGCCCCAGGCCCGGCGTCGTTCCTCGCCGCCGCGACAGCCCTCAACGCCATCGACGACGCCTTGCGCGAAGCCCAGCAGGATGCCCCGGACGCCTCCGACGCCGGGCCGGGCCCGGAGCAGGCACTGGCCTCGTTGCTGCTGCTGCGGCAGGTACGCGAACGGCTCGCTGGATGGGAGACCTGCCTGATCGAAACGGCCCGTGACGCGGGCGCCAGCTGGGCAGACCTCGCCCCGCCCCTCGGCGTCGCCAGCCGACAGGCAGCCGAGCGCCGCTACCTGCGCGGCCGCCCCGGCCCGGCCGGGACCACGGGCGAACAGCGCGTGACGGCCACCCGCCAGGCCCGTGCCGCCGACCGCACCGCGGCGGCCCGGGCCCGCCACAATGCCGCCGACCTGCGCCGGCTCGCCGGACAGATCACGGCGCTCACCGACCTGCCTGCCGCTGCCCGCCGCCCGCTCGGCGAGCTCCACGCGGCCCTCGCCCACGACGATGCCGCCGACCTCATCGCACCCTTGGTCGCCACCCGCCCCCACCTGGCCGCCGCCCATCCCGATCTCGCCGCCCGGCTCGACACCCTCACGGCCCCGTAGACACGAGAAGACGATCCAGTCGCCCCCCGGGGCGACTCCGGGCCTGTTGTCAGGCTCCCGTCCGCCCTGCCGGCGCCTCGCGCCGCACCTCCGCCACGGGCACCCTCACGAGCCCGGCGTCGCGTCGTGGACTCCCGCCGTTGAACGCCAGGTTCAGGCAGAAGGCCAGCAGCGTCGCACTCGTCACCGGTGATCCGAGGACGATGCCGACGCCCTCGGGGAAGCGTGAGTACAGGTCCGGTGCCACTTCCGGTGCCATGCCGAAGCCGATCGACACCGCGACGATCAGCAGGTTGTGCGTGCCGTCGAAGTCGACCTTGCGGAGCGTGTCGATACCGACCGCGGCGACCGTCGCGAACATCACGAGCCCCGCCGCGCCGACCACCGGCTGCGGCAACCCGGCGACCAGCGCCCCGAGTTTGGGAACCAGGCCGAGGACCACGAGGATGCCGCCCGCGATCGTCGCGACGTGCCGGCTGCGCACCTTCGTCATCGTCACCAGGCCCACGTTCTGCGCGAACACCGTGTCGAGGAAGGCGTTCATGACGCCTCCCAGCACCCCGGAGAGCCCGTCCGCGGCCAGCCCGCGTGCCATGTCGGCGGTGGACAGCCGCTTCCCGGTCAGCTCCGCGACCGCGATCAGATCGGCCGTCGACTCGGCGAAGAGGACCAGCATCACCACACACATCGACAGCACGGCGACCGCGGGGAACTCCGGGGCGCCGAAGTGGAACGGGGCGCTGACCCCGATCCAGTCCGCCGTCCGTGCCGCGGAGAAGTCCACCAGGCCCAGCGGGACGGCGACCGCCGTCCCCGCCAGCAGGCCCAGCAGCACGCCGGTTTGAGCGAGAAATCCTCGCCCGAACCGCGCCACCAGGAGGATCACGACGACGACGAACGCGGCCAGCGCGAGCCGTGAAGGCGCCGCGTGATCGGCGGCCTTCGGGTCGTTCCCGACGACCAGGTTCACGCCCACGCCGATCAGGGCAAGCCCCACCACCGTGATCACCACGCCACTCACCAGCGGCGGGAAGAAGCGGACCGCCTTCGCGAACGGATAGGAGATCAGCAGCCCGAACACTCCGGCCGCGAGCATCGACCCGTACACGGCCTGAAGGCCGTACTCCCCGGCGATCAGAATCATCGGCGTCACCGCGGTGAACGCGGCCCCCGCCATCACCGGCATCCGCACCCCGAGGAAGCGGCCGACACCGGCACCCTGGATCATCGTGACGACGCCCGCGACGAGCAGATCGGCGTTGATCAGGACGGCGATCGTCGCGGCATCGAGCCCGGCCGCCGCACCGAACACCAGCGGCACGGTCACACACCCCGTGTACATCACCAGCACGTGCTGGAGCCCCAGCACCGCGAGCCGCCCGAGACCGGACGGCTGTCCGCCCTTCGCGGGAATCGTCACGTCAATCACCTACCTATCGCGCGAAGTTGGCAGCGATGCGCTGCTGGATGTAGTCGGCCGCCGTGATCGGCGGGTACCGGCCCTCCGGACCCTCGATCACCACGTCACGGTCGGCCTGGGCGAAGAACGCGATGCTGTGGCGGGCCGACCGGTCGTCGTCAGGCCCCGGTGACCTGACCCGGTGGAAGTTCGACGGGAGCCGGTCGTCGCTCCACCGCATCAGCATGTCCCCGATGTTGCAGGTGATCACGGAGTCCGCCGGCTCGACAGCCGTCCACTCCTGCGCCTCGGCCTCCTTGCCCGGGCACACCTGCAGCCCGCCCTGCCCGTCCCGCTGGAACAGCAGCGTCAGGCAGTCGAAGTCGGTGTGCGCCCCGGCCCGCCACACGTTCGCCGGGATCACGGCATCCTCGGGCACGGCGAAGTAGTGCAGCATCCGCAGCGTCGACTGGTACTGCGGGCTCGCCGGGTCGTGGGCGCGCGCGAAGAACCCCTCGGGCAGCCCCAGCCTGTCCGCGAAGCAGGACAGCACCCGCATCGCCAGGTCCCGGCAGCGACCCTCGAACGCCAGCATCCGCTCCCGGAACCCGGGCAGCACGTCGTCCGGCCACAGCCCCTCCATGTGCGGACGGGTCAGCTGGTACGACTCCTTCTGGTCGGGCGTCCCGATCGAGGGACGCACCTGGGTCATCGACTCCCAGCCGGAGTTGAGCCCCTTCTTCAGACCGTGCCGCGCCTTGGTCTCCTCCGGCAAGGCGAAGAAGGCCTCGGCATCGGCGAACGCGGCGTCCACGGCGCCGGGTTCGATGCCGTGGTCGACCAGCTGGAAGAAGCCGATGTCGGTCGCGGCGGCCCACAGTTCCTCGGTGATCTCCGCCTTCCGGCGCTCGAAGTCGCTGAGGTCGATGCGGCGGATCTCCCGGGCGGACGTCTCCGTCCCGGCCCCGCCCATGCGGGTCTCCTTGGCCAACTCGTCCAGTGTGTACGTGGTGTTCGTCATCGCGGCTGTCGCTCCTCTGACACGGAGTTGCTACGGGATGCAGTCACCGCCCCTGCGATCCCCAGCGCGGGCACTCAGATGCGCGCGTGCACGGTCACGGCGGGCCCCGTCGTGGGCCCGGCGCCGTGGGCTGGTGGGGGGGCCCGGGGGGGGGGCCCCCCCGCGGGGGGCCGGCAGCCCCGGGTGTGTTTAAGGGGGGGGGGGGGCTGTTTAGCCACCCGAAAACAAG
>NZ_JBHYTK010000047.1:41392-49387 GCF_042749255.1 Streptomyces sp. NPDC059524
CCTCGTGTGGCCGCCCCCCCCCCGGCGACCCCCGGGGGGCCACCCATGGGGGGCGCGGCCCCCCCCGGGGCGGCCCCGGGGGGGGCCGGGCCCCCGGGGGGGGGGGGGGCCCCGGGGGGGGGCCCCCCACGCGATGGGGCCAGTCTGCACGGTGTGTGTTACCGGAGGAGGCAGTGCTGTTACGCAGCCGTAAAGCTCAAGGCGAGGCCGGCCGCCAACTCCCGGGACGGCAGCCGGACATGCTCCCCGTCGCGTACCAGCATCTCGCCGCCGACCAGTACGGCCGCCACCGTCCTGCTGCCCGCACACGTCAACAGCGTGGCTCCCGGATCGCGGACCGGAAGGCAGGCGTAGTCCCGGTCGAAGCGGTGCAGGACGAGGTCCGCCCGCATCCCCACCCGCACCCCGCCGTCCGGGTTCTCCTCGATCCCGAGCACCCGGTTCGCACCGCCCGCAGCCATGGCGAACATCTCGGGGAACCCGAACAGATCCGCCGTGCGGTGTGCGGCCCGCTGCAGATACGCGCCGATGCGCAGTGCCTCCAGGATGTCCTGCGTGTCGTTGCTGGCGGCCCCGTCGACCCCGAGGCCGACGCTCAGGCCGGCCTCGAGCATCTCGGGCACCGGCGCGATCCCGCTGCCGAGCCGCATGTTGCTCAGCGGGTTGTACGAGACACCGACGCCGTGCCGGGCGAGGGTGGCCCGCCCCGCGGCGTCGAGCTCCACACAGTGCACTGCGAGCAGGCGCTCCCACAGGAACCCGGCCCGCTCCAGATACTCGACGGCGCCGACTCCCGTACGGTCACGGCACATCGTGTCGTCCGTCGTCGTCTCCAGCAGGTGCAGCGATACGGGCAGCCCGCGCTCCTCGGCGTACGCGCGCACCGCGCCCATGCCCTCCGGCGTCAGGCACCGCGGATTGGGCACGGCCACACCGACGTCCACCCGGCTGCCGCGCACCTGCGCGATCAGCTCGTCGGTGTGTGCGAGGGCCTCCTTCAGCGGTTGCATCAGCCGCGGATCGAAACCCCACTTGCGGCTCGGGTCCGCCCGGTCGGCGACGCCCCGGCACAGCACGGCTCGTACGCCGCTGTCCCGGAGGGCACACAGGACCGCGTCGTGCACCTCGGGTGACGGGTGCGGCCACATGTGCTCGACCAGCGTGGTGGTGCCGCTGCGCAGTGCCTCGGCCGCGGCGGCGGCAGCGGCGGCGTAGGCCCGCTCGGGCGTGAGCAGCGCCGCCTCCTCGCCGACCGCACTCAGCCATGCGAGCAGCCCGAGCCCCTCGCCGATGCCGCGCAGTCCCGCCTGAAAGAGGTGCGTGTGGGTGTTGACGAGGCCTGGCGTCAGGTGTCCGCCGCTTCCGTCCAACACCTCACCATCAACGGGCAGTTCACCGTGCGGCGTGAGGGCCGTGACCCGCCCGTCGGCGATGTGTACGTCCGTCCCGGGCAGCCAGCGGCCCGAGCTGCGGACGGTGACGTCCGTGATCGTCCGCACTGTCATCGGGCGGACTCCTTCCGGCGACGGGCCGCGCCCGTGCGGTGGAAGAGCAGATTGAGCAGGAACGCCACGATCCCGGTGACGGCGATGCCGCTGTCCAGGACGGTGCGCAGGTACGAGGGGAGAGGCGCGTAGAAGTCCGGGGCGCCAAGAGGGATCATGCCGAGCGCGAAGGCGAGGGCGACGGTCAGCAGATTCCGCGGCTCGGTCAGATCGGCTCGCGCGAGGATGCGCAGCCCGACGGCGCCCACGGTCCCGAACATGACGAGCGAGACCCCGCCGAGGACCGGCCCCGGCACTGCGGCGACGGCGGCTCCGAGCACGGGCACGAACGCGAGCACCACCATCAGCACACCGGACAGTGCCACCACATGGCGGCTCTTCACGCGCGTCACGCTCACCAGGCCCACCGACTGCCCGAACGTCACGATGGGGAAGGAGGCGAGCGCCCCCGACAGCACGGTGGCGGCCCCGTCCGCGCGCAGTGCCCGTACGACGGTGGGCGCGTCGTCGCCGCGGCCGGCGATCTGACCGACCGCCAGGGTGTCGCCGACTGACTCCACCATGTTCACGAGCTGCACGACGAGCATCGCCGCGATGGCGGGAACCACGAACGTGGGTGCTCCGAAAGCAGTCGGATCAGGCGCCGTGACGACGCGCGCGTCCGCGACCCCCGACCCGTCGAACAGTCCCAACGGCAGCGCGGCCGCGGTGCCCACGGCCATGGCGAGGAGCACCGAGAACCGGGCGAGCACGGGCGGCGCGAGGCGCTCCACGACCACCACGAGCAGCACCGTCCCGGCGGCGAGCGCGAGCCCGCGGCCACCGCTGCCGCCTGCCTCCTGGCCGGCGACGAGACCGGCCGCCGAAGGCACCAGCGAGAACCCGATGACAGCGATGACCGTCCCGGTGACCAGCGGCGGGAACAGATGCAGACAGCGCCCGAACCACGGAGCGACGGCCAGCGTCACCAGTCCGGACACGAGGGTCGCGCCGAACACGGCGGCGAGCCCGCGCTCCTGCCCGATCAGGATCGCGGGGGTGATCGCGGTGAACGTGGAGCCCATCACGATCGGCAACCGCGCCCCGAACCACTTCGACCCCAGCGACTGCAACACGGTGGCGACCCCGCTGACCAGCAGGTTCGCACTGATGAGCAGACGTATCCGGTCCTCGGGCAGATGCAGCGCGGTGCCCACCAGCAGCGGCATGGTGGCCATGCCCGCGTACGCGACGAGCAGATGCTGCAGGCTCAGCGGTACGAGCCGCCTCCACGGCGGCCGTTCGTCCACGGGGTGCGGTCCCTGGTGTGCGGGCGCGACGGCATGCTCGACAACAGCCATCGTTCCTCCTCGCAGCTCGGCGGAAGACGGCTGGTTAGCGCCCGGGCCGGCCCCGCACCCGTACACCCACCGGCCGTTGCAGCCATGACCGGTGTGGGGGTGGCGCTAGGAAGGAGGTGTTTCGGTGGCGTTGCGGTCAGGAAACTGCGGCGTACCCGAACGGCGCGGCGCAGACCGGAGGAGGGTCAGGCGAGGCAGAACTCGTTGCCCTCGAGGTCCTGCATCACGATGCAGGACTCGTTCTCTTCATCGGCATACATCGTGCGCACATGTGTTCCGCCGAGCGCGACCAGCCGCGCACATTCGGCCTCCAGCGTGGACAGTCGCTCGAAGCAGACCATCCGCTCCTGCGACGGCAGTGAACGGTCGTACTCCTCCCAGGAGGCGAACCCCTCCTGTACCGGAGTTACGACGACGCACGACAGCAGGGGTCCCGCAGGTGGGAAGGCTCGTGCGCGGCTGGGGGCGCCGTCCTACGCCCGGTGGGAAGTCTCGCCGAGGCTGCCGGGAGTGCCGGGAGGGGTGGGTGTCGTGATGCCGCTGCCCGCACCGCTGCTGTAGTGGGTGCCCAGCTCCTCGTGGTACTCGGTGTTGCCGAGGTGCTTGTTCTTGTCGAACTCGGGAGCAGCCTTGATCTGCTCCTTGCTGCGCCCGACGCTGATCGTCTTCGCGTCGGGGTCGATGTGCGTGATCGTGCCGGCGGGCAGCATGACCTCCTTGCCGAAGATCCACATGCCCGTGTCCACGACGATGTACTGGCCTCCGACCTCCTGGGAGTGCTTGTCGACCTTGCCGATGCTGCCGTCCGTCGCCTCGACCTTGTAGCCGGTCAGATCGGTGTCCGGGGTGTAGCCGGCGGCGGACGGGTAGTTCCAGATGTTCTCGCTCATGAGTCATCCTCCGCAGATCGTGGTACGCGGACGATTGCTGCGTTTCGTGCGGTGCGCCCGATTTTGCACTCGCGGCCCGAGTTCCCTGCCGCGCGGGGATAAACCTGCTCGTCCTCTGGATGCGGGACCGGGCGGCTGGAGTCCGAGGGGCCACAGGCGGCGCGAGGGGCGTCGTCGACGTGTGTCGGCCGTGATGTATGTACGACACAAGCAGCGGGCTAGGGTGTCAACGGGGGAAGGGGCGTCACCGTCGACGCCGGCAAACGCCACGCCCCAAGGGGAAAGGGAGAACACCGCACGTGAGCACTGCCTCGTTCACTTCTCGCGTCCTGGCCCTCGAGGAGTTCGGCACCCTGCCGAGGCTCGCGGAGCGGACCGTGCCCGCGCCGACGCCCGGTCACACCCTGGTCCGGGTGGTCGCGGCCACCGTCGCCCATCTCGACCTGAACATCCTCGACGGGCAGTTCGGAATCCTTCCCCAGCTGCCGTTCGTCCCCGGCACCCAGGGCAGCGGCTACGTCGTCGCTTCGGACACACACCCCGAGGGGGCGCTCGTCCGACTGCGCGGCGAAGGACTGGGTCTGAGCCGCGACGGCGCCTGGACCGAGCACGCGCTTGTCCCGGACGCCGCCGTGGAAACCATGCCCGAGGGCACCGACCCCGCTCTGGCCTGCATCTACTTCTCGCCGGTCGGTACCGCCTGGGCGGCGGTGCACGCGATCGCCAAGGTGCGGCCGGGGGAGCGGGTGCTGGTGACCGGCGCGTCCGGCGCGGTCGGCGCCATGGCCGTGCAGCTCGCGGCGCGGGCCGGTGCGGAGGTGATCGGAGCGGTAGGGCGTCAGGCGAAGCTGCGGCACGTACCCGGCGTCGCCAAGGCGCTGCTCGTTTCCGAACTCACCGAGGAGGCGATCGGGGGCAAGGTCGACGCGCTGATCGACACGGTCGGCGGCCGGATCCTGCGCGACGCCCTCACCCTCGTCCGCCCACGAGGCAGGGCCGCGCTCCTCGGCTACACGGCCGGCCGCGAACTCGCCCTGGACCTCGCTGACTTCTTCCTCGCCGACGTCGCCCTCCTCCCCGTCAACATGATCTCCCGCGGTCAGGAAGTGGCTCCCGAAGTGCTGCGCCTGCTGCCGGACCTGTCCTCGGGCGCCCTGACCCTGCCGTACGAGCGGTACCGAATGGACGCGCTCGGCGAAGCCGTGGAGCGGCTGCGTGCGGGCAGCGCTGTGGGAAGGATCGTGCTCGACATGGGGGATACCGGCGATACCGGCCTCTGATCCCCTGCACAGTCAGAGATCCGCTGTGTCAGCGGCGCGTCTCGATCGCCAGGTCGCCGTGAGTCACCGTACGGATGTGTTCACCGGCCAGCGTGTCGTGGGGGAAGCCCAGCGTCGTCGCGCTCGCCTTGTCGAGGTACGCCGAATGCGCGGCCGTGAACTCGACCCCCAAGGAGCCCAGGTTGTCCTTGAGTTGGGCGAGCGTGCGGGCTCCGATGACCGGAGACGTGACACCGGGGCGCTGCAGGGTCCAGGCCAGAGCGACCTGGCCGGGCGTGTGTCCCGTCTCCGCCGCGACGTCCTTCACGGCGTCGGCGATGCCGAGGCTGCGCTCGGTGAGATTTCCCAGGGCGAGGTTGACGGTCCTGCGAGGCGGACCGTCGCCGCCCGCACGGGGATCGGGGGAGGGGCCGGCCAGGTCGTCGCGTCCGTACTTTCCCGTGAGGACCCCGCCGCCCAGCGGCGAGTACGGCACGACCCCCAGCCCGAGCTCGCGCGCCATGGGAATCAGGTCGCGTTCACCGGTGCGTTCGATGAGGCTGTACTCGATCTGCAGCGCGACCAGGGGCGACCAGCCCCGCAGGTCGGCGATCGCCTGCATGCGCGACACCTGCCAGGCGGGGACGTTGGACATGGCCACGTACAGGACCTTGCCCTGCCGCACCAGATCGTCCAGGCCGCGCAAGATCTCCTCGACCGGCGTCGTGAAGTCCCACACGTGCAGGTAGAGCAGATCGATGTAGTCCGTGTTCAGCCGCCGCAGGCTGGCCTCCACCGAAGCGAACAGGTTCTTGCGGTGGGGTCCTCCGGAGTTCGGATCACCGGGACGGCGCAGCGTGGCGTACTTCGTTGCGAGCACCAGGCTTTCGCGGTGGGTGCGGGTGAATTCACCCAGCAGCCGCTCCGCGGTTCCGTCCGTGTAGGTGCCGGCGGTGTCGAGGAAGTTGCCGCCGCGCTCGACGTAGAGGTCCAGCAGCTGACGCGCCTCGTCCGGTCCGGCGCCCCAGCCCCACTCCGTCCCGAACGTGGCCGTGCCCAGCGCCAAGGGTGACACCCGCAGTCCGGAGCGGCCCAGAAGCCGATAGCTGTCGAGAGTGAGCGACATCGTGTTCTCCCATGGTTGATGACCTGATGTCGCGAACAGCCTGTGACCGCGGTGAACCGGGGAGAAGGGAAGGAAGTTCCTGGGAACAGCAGTCCCACGCTGCCTGTTGCACGAAGCATGACGCCCCGAACCGTCGACAAGACACAGGAGTTGGCCGCGTTTCTGCGAAGCCGGCGCGAGCGGCTGGACCCGCGCGACGTTCAGCTCCCCGCGCGTGGGCGCGCGCGGCGGACACCGGGGCTGCGACGCGAAGAGGTCGCGGAGCTGGCCGGCATCAGCGTCGATTACGTCGTGCGGCTGGAGCAGGGGCGCTCGGGGCTGCGCCCCTCGGCGAACATCCTGGACGCCCTGTCGCGCGCGCTGCGCCTGACCTCCGACGAGCGTGCCTACGTCCATGATCTGGCCCGGCGGCGTCCGCCCCGCGCAGAGGAACCGGCGGCCACGGCCTCCCCGCCGCTGGCCCAGCTGGTGACCGAGCTGTCGCCGCTGCCCGCCATGCTGATGAACCACCGCTACGACATCCTCGCCTGGAACGGGGAAATGTCGAGGCTGCTGGTGGACTTCGGCACCCTGCCCCCGTCGCAGCGCAACGCGATGTGGCTGTGTCTCCTGCACCCGCGGGTGCGGGACCGCTACGTCGACCGGGAGCGGGTCGTGAGAGAGGGAATCGCCCACCTGCGCGCGGCGTGGGCCGCACATCCCGAGGACCGGGCGCTGTCCGATCGCATAGCCGAATTCGCCACGCACGACGAGGACTTCGCCCGTCTGTGGGCCGAACAGGACATCAAGGTCAACGGTCGCGGCACCAAGACGATGAGGCACCCTGAGATCGGTGTGATCTCCGTGCGGTTCGAGGTCCTCGTGCCTCTGGAGGATTCCGACCAGCGGTTGGCGATATTCCGCGCCGCGGACGATGCGAGCCGGACGGCCTTGGGCCGGTTGTGCACGCGCTGACCGGTCGGCGAAGGCGACGGAGGAAGCCGTCGGACGGGTCGTTCGTGGCCGGTGTCGGCACGCTCGCACTCGGCCCGACGGCCGTGGGCGTGTGGGTCTGGAGGGAGTGCGGAGGGGTGCCGGAGGCCGGTGCCTCGTAGGCTGCCGTCATGACCGATACCCAGAACCTGACGCCCCGCGACGCCTTTGAGCTGCTCATGGCCGGTAATCAGCGCTTTGTCGCCGGCACGTCCGAGCACCCGAACCAGGACGCGGCCCGGCGCACGGAGATCGCGCCGTCCCAGCAGCCGTTCGCGGTGCTGTTCGGGTGCTCCGACTCCCGGCTGGCCGCCGAGATCATCTTCGACCGGGGGCTGGGGGACCTGTTCGTGGTCCGCACCGCGGGCCATGTCGCCGGCACCGAGGTTCTCGGTTCCATCGAGTTCGGTGTGAGCGTGCTCAGTGCCCCGCTGGTCGTCGTGCTCGGCCACGACTCGTGCGGCGCCGTCGGCGCCGCCTGTTCCGCACTGGAGACCGGTAAGACGCCGGGCGGCTTCGTCCGTGACGTGGTCGAACGGGTGACCCCGAGCGTGCTCGCCGCCCGTGCCGCCGGGCGCGAGAAGCCCGACGAGATCCTGGCCGAGCACATCGAGCACACGGTGGATCTGCTGCTGGAACGCTCTCGCGCCCTGGCCGAGGCGGTGGACGCGGGCCGTCTCGGCGTGGTGGGGCTCTCCTACCGGCTGGCCGACGGCAGCGCACAACTCGTGGCAACCCGCGGCCTCGGCACGTCCTGACTGTCCAGCGCCTTCGGCCGGATTCCGGCCCGGGGCACTGACCGCACTCCTGCCGCGGGGGGGGGGGCCGGAGCGGCGGGCGCGCGCGCCCGGCGCAACCCCGGGGGCCACCCCCGGCCGGGGCCCCCCCCCCCCCCCCCCCCCC
>NZ_JBHYTK010000048.1:0-49137 GCF_042749255.1 Streptomyces sp. NPDC059524
CCCCTATGGAGATCGCGCACGCAGTGCGCATCTCCAGGGGCGCGGGGAACTGCGCGAGAAGCCCCACCGGCCGGTGGGCCGCGACGAGACGCAGATCGCCACGGCGCGTTCGGGCCCCGGCCGCACCGGCCCGCGGCCCGCGACGAGACCTAGGAACCGGCGGCGCGCACGTATCCCGCCGCCGCACCCCGCAGGAGCCCATCGAGTGCCCGGAAGACCTCGAACGCCCGGACCCCGGGCCAGTCCACCGGCAACAGTTCCCGCGGCAGCCCGGGATCCGCGTAGGGAAGATGCCGCCAGGAGTCCACGGCCAGCAGATGATCCCGGTAGGCGAGGCGCGGGTCGGCGACGGGCCGCCCCTCCCAGGCCCGCAGCACCCCTTCGTGCTCGTCCAGGAACGCCTCGTACAGCTTCGCGAGGGCCGGCAGGTCCCACCAGCGGGCCACCGCCTCGGCCGTCGCCGCGAACCCCAGATGCTCGCCCCGGAACAGGTCGACGTACCCGGCGCAGCCGATCCGTTCGAGCGTGTGCCGGGTCTCCTCGTACAGCCCGGCGGGGGCCAGCCACACGCCGGGCGCCGCCGTGCCGAACCCCAGCCCGCTGAGCGTCGACCGCAGCACGTGCCGCCGCGCCCGCTCGGACTCCGGCACGGAGAACACCGCCAGGACCCAGCCCTCGCCCGCGGCCGGCGCCCCGTAGACCCGCCGGTCGCCGTCGTCGAGGAGCTGGCGGGCGTCGCTGGACAGGGCGTACGCGGCGGCGCCCGCCTCGGTGCGGGCGGGCACGAGGAGCCCGCGCCGCTTGAGCCGGGAGACCGCCGAGCGGACCGACGGCGCGTCGACCCCGGCCGCGCCGAGCAGCCGGATCAGTTCGGCGACGGGCACGGGCCCGGGAAAGTCCCGCCCGTGCGCTCCGTAGAGCGTGACGATGAGGGACCGGGGGGTGTGGATGGGCTGCTCGGACACGTGATCACTGTACGGTCCGCCCTGCGCGCGCACCCCGGGATCACCCCGCGGCCGGGGCCGCCCCGCCGCCCGGCTCCCGCAGCCGGAACCGCTGCAGCTTCCCCGTCGCCGTACGCGGCAGCGCGTCCAGGAACTCGATGACGCGCGGGCACTTGTACGGCACCAGTTCCGCCTTCACGAACTCCCGCAGCGCCTCCGGATCCTGGCGCGCGCCCGGTCGCAGCACGACGTGCGCGACGGCGATCTGTCCGCGCGCCTCGTCGGGCCGCGCCACGACCGCCACCTCCGTGACGTCGGGATGCTTGAGCAGCGCGTCCTCGACCTCGGGGCCCGGGATGTTGTACCCCGCGGAGATGATCATGTCGTCGGCGCGGGCGAGATAGCGGAAGTAGCCGTCGGGTTCGCGGACATAGGTGTCCCCGGTGACGTTCCAGCCGTGCCGTACGTACGTGGTCTGCCGTTCGTCGGCGAGATAGCGGCAGCCGACCGGACCGCGCACGGCGAGCAACCCGGGCTCGCCGTCCGGGAGTTCGGCACCCGACTCGTCGACGATCCGGGCCTGCCAGCCAGGCACGGGCAGGCCCGTGGTGCCGGGCCGGATCGCCTCGTCGGCCGCCGAGATGAAGATGTGCAGGAGTTCGGTGGCGCCGATCCCGTTGATGATCCGCAGCCCGGTCGCCTCGTGCCAGGCCTCCCACGTGGCCGCCGGGAGGTTCTCCCCGGCGGAGACGCAGCGCCGCAGCGAGGACACGTCAAAGGCGCCGTCGGACATCTCGGCGAGCATCGCGCGGTACGCGGTCGGGGCGGTGAACAGCACGGACACCCGGTGCTCGGCGATCGCGGGCAACAGCTGGCGCGGGCCCGCCTGTTCGAGCAGCAGCGCGCTCGCGCCCGCCCGCAGCGGGAAGATCACGAGGCCGCCGAGTCCGAAGGTGAAGCCGAGCGGCGGGCTTCCCACGAACACGTCGTCGGGCGTCGGCCGCAGCACGTGCCGCGAGAACGTGTCCGCGATCGCGAGGACGTCCCGGTGGAAGTGCATGCAGCCCTTGGGCCGGCCAGTCGTCCCGGACGTGAACGCGATGAGCGCGACGTCGTCCGCCGCCGTCTCCACCGCCTCGTACGCGTCGGGCTTCCCGGCGGCCAGGCTCAGCAGGTCGTCGGGGCCGTCCCCGCCGAACGTCGCGATCCGCAGCCCCGGCACCCCGGCCTTGAGCAGGTCGTCCACCACGCGGGCGTCGCACAGCGCGTGGCCGACCCGCGCGATCTCGCACATCGTGGCCAGCTCGGCGGACCGCTGCTGCGCCAGCACCGTGACGGCCACCCCGCCCGCCTTCATCACGGCGAGCCAACAGGCCGCCAGATGACGGGTGGTGGGGCCGCGCAGCAGCACCCGGTTGCCCGGGACGACACCGAGGTCGTCGGTCAAGACGTGGGCGATCCGGTCGACGGTCGCCTTCAACTCCCCGTACGTCCACGGCGGTTCGCCGGGGGAGTGGAAGGCCGGCCGGTCCGCCCCGAACCGCTCCACCGTCGCGTCGAGCAGTTCGGCCCCGCAGTTCACGCGCTGCGGGTACCGGAGCTCGGGCAGTTCGAAGACGAGCCCCGGCCACAGCTCGGCCGCCGGCAGGTGGTCGCGGGCGAACGTGTCCGTGTGCGCCGAGGGCGACAGCGGGGGCGGAGCGGTGGACGGGCCGGACTGCGGATCGTGCGGTGCGGACGGTGAGGTCATCGCCGGGCGCCCCCTTGCCGTATGGGCCCGAGCGCCGGATGGGCGCGCCGGGCCGTCGCGTTCACGCGACTGCTGATGGCCGGATGTCGGTTGGTCGCACATCGAGCGTATCGTGATGGTGACGACAGTCAACGGGGCGCGATACGGTTCCCGGGAAGCCGAGGGTGCTCGACCGGGAGGAGCAAGGCCGTATGGGGTCATTCTCACTCGAACCGTCACAGGTCGCCTGGTGCGCCGAGATCCGCGAGCTGGCCGCGCGGCATCTCGTCCCGCTCGCGGAGAAGGCCGAACCGGGCCGCATCAACCGCCCGCTCGTCGCTGAACTGGGCCGCCTGGGTCTGCTGGACCGCCTCTTCACCTCCGGCGCGCTCGACCTGTGCCTGATGCGCGAGTCCCTGGCCCGGGTCTGTACGGAGGCCGAGACCGCCCTCGCCCTGCAGGGACTCGGCGCCCACCCCGTGCACGCCCACGGCAGCGCGGAGCTGCGCGAGCGGTGGCTGCCCGAGGTGACGGCGGGCCGCGCCGTCGCCGCCTTCGCGCTGAGCGAGCCCGGCGCCGGGTCGGACGCGGCCGCGCTCTCCCTCACCGCCGAACCGGACGGCCCGGACTCCTGGCGCCTGACCGGCGAGAAGTGCTGGATCTCGAACGCCCCGGAGGCCGACCTCTACACCGTCTTCGCCCGCACCACCCAGGGCGCCGGCGCCCGGGGCGTCACCGCGTTCCTCGTCCCCGCCGACCGCCCCGGCCTGACCGGCGAACCCCTCGACATGCTCTCCCCGCACCCGATCGGCGCCCTCGCCTTCGACGGCGTCCCCGTCACCCGCGCCGACCTGCTCGGCGAGGTCGACGCCGGATTCCGCGTCGCGATGGGCACCCTGAACCTCTTCCGCCCCAGCGTCGGCGCCTTCGCCGTCGGCATGGCCCAGGCCGCCCTGGACGCGACGCTTGCCCACACGGCCTCCCGCCAGGCCTTCGGCGGTACCCTCTCCGACCTCCAGACCGTCGCCCACCAGGTCGCCGACATGGCGCTGCGCGTCGAATCGGCCCGCCTGATGGTCTACGCGGCCGCTGCCTCCTACGACGAGGGCTCGCCCGACGTCCCCCGCACCGCCGCCATGGCCAAGCTCCTCGCCACGGACACGGCTCAGCACGTCGTCGACACGGCCGTCCAGCTCCACGGCGCCCGCGCCCTGCGCCGCGGCCACCTCCTCGAACACCTCTACCGCGAGGTCCGCGCCCCCCGCATCTACGAGGGTGCCTCCGAGGTCCAACGCGCCATCATCGCCAAGGAGTTGTACGCCCCTCTCCGAAAGGCCCGCCCATGACGGACGCCCGGCCGCACGTCGACCGCGTCAACCCGCCCACCCTCTCCCCGCCCACCGGCTTCTCCCACGCGGTCGTCGCCACCGGCACCCGCCTGGTCCTCCTCGCCGGCCAGACCGCCCTGGACACGGACGGCAAGATCGTCGGCGAAACCCTCCCCGCCCAGTTCACCCAGGCCCTCACCAACCTCCTCACCGCCCTCCACACCACCGGCGGCACCCCCGCCGACCTGGCCCGCGTCACCGTCTACACGACCGACGTAGCCGCCTACCGCACCCACGCCCGCGAACTGGGCCACATCTGGCGCGACCTGGCCGGCCGCGACTACCCGGCGATGGCCGTCATCGGCGTCGTCCGCCTCTGGGACGAGGAGGCACTGGTCGAGATCGACGGGATGGCGATGCTGCCCTGACGACGTCACCCCGGAACGCGGCCGTCCCCACCCAGGGCGACGAGGACGACCCCACGCCCCAAACCGCGGCGCGGCCCTCCGACCAAGATGACCCGCGCTCCGTGCGGCGGATCGAACATCTCGACGGGCCGTCCGTACCGGTCGATCCGCGACACGGCCCAACGGGCCTCACCGACCACCCCGTCGACCGCGAAGACGTCCCCGACCCGCACGACGCCCCCGACGCACCAGACGACACACACGACCTCGTCCTCATCCCCCTCTGCCTCCGACTCCGACTCCGCCTCGGCCTCGACGGAGACCAACTGAAGCCGAGGCGTCTCCACGCCGTCGTCCTCCAGAAGGTCGTGCAGGTATCCGAGCAGTTCCTCGGGCAGCTCGCGCGACCGAAGCCCTCCCAGCCGGGCGAGATGCCGCTGCCGCACGTACCCGGTCGACGTCAGCTCGAGGATCGCGTGCAGTTGGGACTCGAGCGCCGTGAGGTCCTCCTCCTCGGCCGCGCACGCGGCGAGTGCCGTGGCCAATGTCGCTGCCTCCTCCGGTGTGCAGGCGCTGATCCGATCGGTGACCCGATCAGCGCTCAGGGCCCGTTCCTCAGGGCGGGCCGACGTGATGTCCCGGAGCAGTGCGGCCAGGTGCGGTGACTCCATGAAACCCGATTGTCCGGCAGTAGGTGCGGTGCGACGATGCTGGGGTCTTCGGGGAGGAGCGGGAGGGGTATTGGCGCTGTTCGTCTGCGCGCGGTGCGGTGCCGAGCTCACCGTCGAGCTTTCTCGCGTGGCGCTGCCACCGCACGCACGGCAGAGCTTCGGGAACGCGGCGCAGTTGCCCGTGCTGATGGAGTCGGGCACGTACGCCGTGGACCCGGACCCGCGGTGGGCCGGCGGGATCGCCGGGGAGATCGTGATCGCGCCCGGTGACGTCCGCGGCACGCGCCTCGGCTCCGGCCCGGACGACGGCTATTGCTGCGGTCTCGACGGGCGCGACGGGCCCAACATGACGTGCGCGGCCTGCGGGTTGCCGGTGGCGACCCGGATCGACGACTGCACGCTCTGGCAGGCGGTCTGGCTCGTGCCGGACGCCGTGCGCCGCGTGCCCACACCCGTGGACGACGCCGAGCCGCTGACCTGGGAACAGGCCATGGCGGCAAGCTCGCCGGTACCTCCTTGCGAGCCGGTCACCGACTGGGGCGGGAAGTACGGCAACAGTTACTCCTGGACCTGGAGCCCGCGGTGGGAGGCGGCGGCGGGGCAGGCGCTCGCGCATCTGCTGGCCGCGTCCGAGGGGCGGCCGGTGACGGTCCCCGAGGGCCTGGCCGCCGAGGTCCTGCAACGGGACCTGGACGCCTTGCTGCCCGTCGGCCCCACCGCGCGCCGGGCCGCGCCGGCCGGACCGGGACGGCCCGTTCCGGACGCGGACATCCTCCTGGTCCCGGCGCACCCGCAGACCGGGGAGCCCTGGTCCCCGCGCCAGCCGGGCCCGCAGTATCGGGTACCGCTGCCCGTCGGCGTCTGGCTCTCTCTGGTCTCGCCCTCGCCGCAGGACGTCCCCGACCCCGTATCGGGGACCCTGCCCCCACTCGTCCGCTGCGACTACCCACTGCTCCCGTCCCCGTGCGGGCTGTTCCTCGTGGACTGGCGGGCGTTCCAGCGCACGGCGGCGCGACTGCCCGCGGCCGCCACGCCCTGGTTCCGCGAGAACCTCGCGCAGCGTGCCCCACACCTGTCTCTCGGCCCCGTATGACCGCCTGCCGAGTCCGCCCGCTCTCTTCTTGATCGACTGGTGACCCTCGGGCGGCGGGCATATTTTCGAGATGTGGACTGACCGGCCCACGGGATCCTCACCTGAGGGCGCGATGCGCGATGACACATCCCGAGCCCGCGACACCAGCAGCGACCGCCGCCCCACCGAAGGGCGACGGCAAGGCCATCACCCTGTTCGTGATCGCCTCCTGTCAGCTCATGGTCGTGCTCGACATCACGATCGTGAACATCGCGCTCCCGCACATCCAGGACGCGCTCGACTTCTCGACCACGAACCTGTCCTGGGTGGTCAACGCGTACACGCTGACCTTCGGCGGACTGCTGCTGCTCGGCGGCCGCACCGGTGACATCCTCGGGCGGCGCCGCGTCTTCATCTTCGGTGTTCTGCTGTTCGGGCTCGCCTCGCTGCTCTGCGGCGTCGCGCAGGCCGAGTGGCAACTGCTCGCCGCCCGCGCCTTGCAGGGGGTCGGCGGCGCCATCGCCTCGCCGACCTCGCTGTCGCTGATCACCACGAACTTCGACGAAGGGCCCGAACGCAACCGGGCCTTCGGTGTGTTCGCGGGTGTCTCGGCCGCCGGCGGGGCGATCGGCCTCCTCGCCGGCGGCATCCTCGTCGAATGGCTCGACTGGCGCTGGATCTTCTTCGTCAACGTGCCGATCGCCCTGCTCATCGCCTTCCTCACCCCGCGGCACGTCAAGGAGTCCGAGCGGCATCCCGGCCACTTCGACTTCCTGGGCGCGCTCACGTCCACCCTCGGCATGGTGGCACTGGTCTACGGCTTCATCCGTGCCGCGCAGGAGGGCTGGCGGGACGCGCTGACCCTCACGTCGTTCGGCGTCGCGGTGGTCCTGCTGATCGTGTTCATCCTGGTCGAGCGCAGATCGCGGCAGCCCATCACCCCGCTGCACATGTTCGCCGACCGCAACCGCGCGGGCACGTACGGCATCATGCTCTGCCTCGCCGCGGCGCTCTTCGGGATGTTCTTCTTCCTGACCCTGTTCGTGCAGAGCGTCCTCGACTTCAGTCCGCTCCAGGCCGGCCTGGCGTTCCTGCCGGTCAGCGCGGTGGTCGCGGTGGCGGCCGGGTTCACCTCGCAGGGGCTGCCCAAGTACGGGCCGAAACCGTTCATGGCGTTCGGCTCGCTGTTCCTGGCGGCCGGGCTGTCCTGGCTGACGTTCACCGACGTGCATTCGACGTACGCCGGCTCCATCCTCGGCCCGATGCTGGTGTTCAGCCTCGGCATGGGCCTGCTCTTCGTGTCGCTGACCCTGATGGCGCTGTCGAACGTCGCGCCGCAGGAGGTGGGCGCCGCGTCCGGACTCCTCAACGCGACCCAGCAGGTGGGCGGTTCGCTCGGCCTGTCCATCCTCGTCACGGTCTTCGGCACGGCGAGCAACAACGAGGCCCACACCCAGGTCCCCGCGTTCCTCGCGCAGGCGACCCCGCTGGAGAAGGCCCAGTTCGCCCGTACCGGCCGCCTGCCCTCACCCTGGGGCGACGAGGTCCTCACCGCGGGTGTTTCCGCCGGCTTCATCGTGGCCGCCGCGTTCGCCGTCGTGGCGCTGATCATCTCCCTCACGGCCATCCAGGTCCGGCCGTCCGACATCGAACGCCTCAAGGGAGGCGCGGGACCACCGGGGGCGGGCTGACCGACCCCGCACCCCAGTCGAACACCGGGGCGCCGCCGCCCTCCTTCGCGAACGACACCGAGGGCGCGGCGCCCCGGAGCCCGAGCGCCTCACGCAGAAAACCGCTCATCGCCAGGGCGGCGACCTCACACCGGTAGTCGGCCCCTGGGTACCGCAGTTCATGCACCTCCACGACCAGCCCGTCCGGGTGCAGCTCCACCATCTCGGAGGCGTGCAACGCCGCCCCGAAAGCCAGCCAGGCACAGTCCTCCCAGTACAGAGGCACGGCGGGCAGCGCGAGCGAGACCTTCCCGTACACGATCAGCCCGCCACCCTGCGCCGCCGCATCCCGAGGCACCACCTCACCCGTGAGATCAGCGGCAAACCCGAACCCACCCCGATGCGCCCGGAACCTGTACGTCCGCGCCATACGGCCTCGCCCCCCGCTAGCCTTCGCCCCTGCACAGTGGTCAACGAGCAAGCGAAGGAAGGCGGTTCCGGCCCATTTCGCTGTTCGCCCTCTTCGGCCCACCCGCCGTCACCCTCATTCTCCTGGTCATCGGCACGCTGCCGTACGCATGGTGGGTGACGAGGAAGAAGCCCTCGCAGCCGGCCCGCTGGGCCGTGCTCGGCGGCGTGGTCGCCCTCGCCGCCTACGGGGCCGGAACCGGCTACGGGCTGCGTTCTTCCGCCCGCTCGACCTCGGGAACTTCGACGCGTCCGCGTAGACGTGCCGCGAGTACCTCTCGGTGCAGGGGCGCAGGCTGGTGGATCGGAGATGTCGTACATGCAGTTCAGAGCCTTCGACCGGACCGGCCGGGGCATCCTGAAGGTGAACGGACCGGGACAGGCCTACTGACCTGCCTCGGGTGCGACCGTCACGCCGAGGCCGTACCGCCGGCACCGGCCTCGACCAGGAACGTGCTCGGAGCTCCTCGCCAGGACACGTACAGACTGTCCCGGGCGCGGGTGCAGGCGACGAAGAGGAGACAGCGTTCGGCCATGAGGTCGGCCTCGTGCTGTTTCCGGTCGACCGCCTCGTCGGTGACGGCACCGGCGTTCGGGACCATGCCGGCAGACACGTCGAGTACAGCTACGGCACGGAACTCCAGCCCCTTGAAGGCGTGCATGGTGCCGACGTTCACCGCTGCGTCGTCCACCGCGACATCGCCGCGCAGCCGTACCGCCGGTACACCGGCCTCCCGCAGACGAGCGACAACCTGGTCGCAGACCCGGTTGACTCGGGCTGTGGCGCCGATGTCGCCGGGCTGCATCCCCGCTTCCAGCCAGCCCTTCACCCGCGCGACCAGCGAGTCCAGCTCCGCGTCGCCGCTGTCCGACGGCTGGGCCTCGGGCCCGGAGCCGTGCAGCGCGGACCGGTAGCCGAGCAGGGTGTCCGGGCGGTCGGAGTCGGCCAGGGACTCGATGCGGCGGCCGATGAGCAGCCCGGTCGCCCAGGTGAGGATCTCGTGTGTGGAACGGTAGTTCTTCCGCATCTTCGTGGTCCGGCCGACGACATTGATGCCCACGGACCTCAGCGACACCCGTGAGTCGTAGATGCGCTGGTGAGGGTCGCCCGCGATGAAGAGGTCGTCCGGCCGCACCGGTGCTGCCGCGCGCAGCAGTCGCCACTGCGCCGGATGCAGGTCCTGGGCCTCGTCGACGACGATGTGCCGGTATCTCGGACCTTCCCCGGTCAGTCGGTCCGCCGCCTCGGCACAGGTGCCGATGTGCGTGCGCAGTCCGTCCCGCAGCAGTGCGGCTCCGAACTCCTCGATGGTCTGCCACACCTGGGGGCGAGCCGCGGCCGGCAGCCCGGTGCCGCGCCCGGGCCGGTCGCAGTCGACGTATGCCTGCTGCGTCCGCAGGTCCTGGGCGAGGACCACGTGCCGGTACTCCTGGGCCAGGAACTGCGGGCTGCCCGCGAACCCTGTGACGCGCGCCGCGTCCTCCCAACGTGTGGCCTCCTCCGCCCCGGACACCGGCCGGCGGGAGGTCGACAGGACCCGGGCGGCGAGCGCGTCGACGGTCATGATGTCGACACGCTCGAGGGCGGCCTCGTCGTCCACGAGCCGGACCAGTCCCGATCGGAGGGCGGCGACGAGCGTGTTGGTGTACGTGGTGAGCAGGATCCGGTCCCCGTCGCGCAGGAACCGCAGCAGGTGACGTACCCGGTGCAGTGCGACAACCGATTTTCCGGTGCCCGGACCGCCGGTGACCTGGGCGGGTCCGGCGTACGAGGGGCGGTAGGCGACCTTGCGCTGGGTCGGGTGGAGGAAGATCCGCCAGGCCGCGAACGGCTTGTCGAGGATGTCGCGCAGCTCGTCCGTGTCGGCGACCACCGCGATACGGCTGGACGTGGCCCGGATCGCCGTCGCGAAGTCCGTCGTGTCGACGCCTTCGGAGCTCGAAGTGTCGGCGAGTGCCAGGGACACCACGTCTCGCCACACTTCCTCCGGGGTGAAGCCCGCCGCCAGGTACTCGAGCACCTCACGCTGGTCCTGCGGGAAATACGGCGCGAACACCTCCAGCTGCTCAACGCTGGTCAGCGCCCGTGCCTGGCGCAGCGTGGTCGCGTCGATACCGAGAGCCGTGAGGTCACCGTCGGAGAACTTGGCGAAGAGCCGGTCCGGCGCATGGGTCGCGATCCGCTCGTACGCCGGGGTGAGCTCCTCCAGAGTCGCGATGTCCCGGATCTCGACGGACCGTGTGGCCGTGTTGATGCTGGCCTTCTGCTTGACCGCCCAGTCGATCGCCTTGTCGTGCGGCATGACGCGCAGCAGAACGAACGTGTCGCCGGTCTCGGGCGCGAGTACGACGCCACGGGTCGACTTGTCGATGCGGATGGTCCGGATGTGCGGATCGCGCGCCTGCTTGAGCCCCTCCAGGTTCAGCCCAGGGTCCGAGAACAGCTGCTTCAGCGAAAGCCGCTCGAACTTCTCCCAGGCGGCGAACACGCCTTCCCGCACGGACCCTTGGAGCTTGGGCAGCTGGGCGCAGAAGGCGATGTCGAAGGCGAGGTGGGGCATGAGTGCATTCCTGTTTCTCGGGGTGTGGGCGGAGCAGCGTCAGGTGGAGGCCGGTCCGTCGAGGTCGAGCCTGATGAGGGCCAGCGCCTCGGCTGTCTCGACGGCCGTCTCGTCCTCCGGACCGAACACCATGCACAGGTCCTGATACAGCGGCTCCAGCACCTCGCGGGCCTCTACCGTCCGCGCCTGGGCGAGCAGCAGCATGCCGATGTTGTGCCGGAGTTCGACTGCTTCCTCGCTGACGTCGCTGTCCACATTCCGCACCACGTTCAGTACGCCCTGTAGCTCGGCGAGCGCGTCCGTCACCTGGCCGAGCTCGGCCCGGCACCGGGCCGCCTGCGCCCGGCAGGCACGGGCCGGCTCGCTGGTGGGCCCGGAGATCCGGGCGTACGCGTCGGCCAGCGTCTCGAACTCTGGGAGTGCGGCCCGGTAGTCCCCGCCCAGGAGCTGGACGGCGGCACGGTTCCTGCGCAGCCCGAGGACCTTCCGGCTCTCGGAGCCGAATGCACGGGCGGCCGGTTCGATGGCCTCGGCGAGCACCTCGGCGGCCTGCGCGAAGCGCTCCTCCTCCAGCAGGGCCTCGGAGTGCTCGTACGCCTCCTCGATCCCGGCGTTCACCTCGGCGAGGACGGGCGGGACGAGCGGCGGGGCAGGCGCGTCGGCGCCGCTGCCGATGGCCGGGCCGCCCGACTGCGCGGTACGCGCCCGGGGAGCGTACGGCCGACGGAACAGCGCGGTCGGATCCGGAGCCCCCGCCGGCACGGCCTCACCCGGTTCCGGCGCGTGCCCGGGCGGCGGCAGGAACGGCAGCAGCCGCGCGTACACCTCCTGCGTGTCGGCGGGCCGCGACTCGGGAGCCTTGCGCAGCAGGTCGAGAACGAGTTCCTCAAGAGCGGCCGGCACATCCGCGCGCAGTTGCCGCAGGGGCGTCGGGGCGGCGTTGACGTGCTGGAACATGAGCAGGTACTCGCTCTCGGCCTCGAACAGCAGCTGCCCGCCGAGCAGTTCGTGCAGCACGCACCCGAGCGCGTACAGGTCGGCCTGCGGGGTGATCCGGCCGCCCCGCACCTGCTCCGGCGACATGTACTGGTAGGTGCCGATGGGGCTGCCGGTGGCGGTGAGCTTGGTGACGTCCGTCCGCAGGATCGCCGCGATCCCGAAGTCCAGGACCTTCACCGTCCCGTCGCGCGCCACGAGGATGTTGCTCGGCTTGAGGTCCCGGTGGATGACGGGGACGTCGTGCGCGTACGAGAGCACGGTCGCGACCTGCGCGGCGACGGCTGCGGCCCAGCTGACGGGGAGCGGCCGCTGCGGGGCGATGTACGAGGTGAGGGTGACACCGTCCACGAGCTCCATGACGAGGAACAGCCGCTCGTGGGAGTCCTCGTCGAGTACGGCGTCGTAGACCTGCGGCACACCTGGGTGCTGGATGCGTGCCGTGATGCGAGCCTCGCGCTGGAACCGCTTCGCGAACTCCTCGGCGAGAGCGGGGGAGGTGATGGCCTGCGGCCGGATCCGCTTCACGGCGACCGGCCGGTCGAGCACGGTGTCGTACGCCCGCCACACATCGCCCATGCCGCCGTGGCTGAGCTCCTCCAGGAGTTCGTACCGGCCGGCGATCACCTGCCGCGGCGACTTCTCCTCTGACACCTTGCCCCCGGTTCCGACCGATGGCCGTCTGGACGGCCCCTCGACGTGTCACTCCATGTGGTCAAGAGACAAGTCTGGCCTTGGGGTCGATCTTCCGTCCAGCGATGCGAGGGGCGGCCGGTTGCTATGGCCGGAAACCGGTGGTGTGTCGATGGCATATACCGCTCCCTGCCCTACCGGGGCCGCCGGTCGTGGGCGCCAGGTGACGCTCGGCGTCGGCGCTGCACGGGGGATGGGTTACACGATTCCGGGTTGGCTGGACGAGATCCTGGACTTCATCGGGATCAACTTCCCGAACCAGTACCTCGACCCCGAAACAGGTCTCCACTACAACTACTTTCGCCACTACGACCCGGAGACCGCCCGTTACGTCACGCCCGACCCTCTCGGGCTGGCCCCGGCACCCAACCCGGTCATCTATGTCGTCAACCCGAGCACCTGGACCGATGTGCTGGGGCTCACTCCGTGCCAGCCCGGGACCGAGGACGACGCTCGTCTCTCCCTCGACCGGGCCGAGGAGCTGCAGTCCCTGCGCAACGACTACTTCATGGCCGCCCGCAAGGGGACCACGGCCGTCATCGGGGTCTTCAATTCCGACACCAAGAAGTACGAGATCCGTATCGGCATCAACGGCGACGGAGACATGCCCGAGGACTGGACGCTGAGGCCCGGGGAGCGGTTCATCCAGGCACCCGGGCATGCCGAAGAGGGCATCCTGCGATCCCTGCGGCCGAACGAGCACGCGGTGTTCGGGGCGGCATCACGCAACTTCTGCCGCGACATATGCTTGCCCCTGCTCGATGCGCGAGGAAATGTCATCAGCGGTGAAGGTATACGCGGACATGCCTCGCAGAATTCTCGTTACGCATTGCGGAAGAAGATGTCAGGGAATCGTCGTCTCCCCGAACTGTTGGACGGTCTCTCTCCCGAAGCGCTGGGCGTGTTCTGCCTCACGTGCGCAGAACGCGGACGGCCGATGTACGCGTCCTTGGCCCCTGAGGAGGACGTGGCGTATCTCGACGAGCTGCTTGAGCTGGCATGGTCGTCGGCCACCGGCGCGTTGGACGAGGACGATGTCGTGAACGCGTTGGAGGAGGCCGAGGAGCGCCTTGTCTCCGATGACGACGACGAAGAGAGCACGGACGACGAGCGGTTCTACGTGGAGCAGTCCGGGTTGTTGGTCCTGAACGCCATCGCCACGCAGCTCAACCCCTCTGCACGGGCCGCGACGATGTCGTCGAACACCCTTGAGACTCTGACCGGCTCCCTGGACTACATCCTCGCGGGTTCCCCGGTACGCATCCGTGAGGCGGGTCAGCCCGACCCGCCTCTGGGGCCGGTGCAGCGTGCGGAGCGGGATGCACAGGAAGACGTGCTGGCCCGCTTGCGCAGCGAGGACGCGGTCGACCTGAGCGCGCTGAGGGACGCGTCCGGGGTGGCCGGCCGCCGCATCGCCGACGCGGTGGCCGCAGCGGCCGACCAGCAGGGGTGGGAAGCAGGTCCTTCCTCTGGTGATGTGGCTCTGAGGTAGATCGTGGGGCGCGCTGACGAGGGCGGAGTGCTGCGGGCTACGCTCGCCGTTTGCCGAGGGTGTAGGTGGACGCGGAGGAATGATGGGTGTGTGGGGCGGCGGTCGGTGGTTGGTGAGAACGCTCACGTTGATCGTCGTGGGGGCTCTGGTGGGGGCCGGGTTCGTGGCGTGGAGCACGGGCACGTTGCCGTTCTTCGGTGCGAAGCCTTGTTGGGACGCGGTGGCGGATCGGGACGTGGAAGCTCTCTTCGACGGCAAGGACGTCGAGGATAGTGAGATGCGCCCGGAGTGGGTGGACGGCGGGGAGCTGCAGGGAACCTGTCGTCTGCTGGCCGGCGACGGGCATGCCCGCTCGCAGCCGGTTCAGATCCGTGTCCATGACCTGAAGGGTGTGACGCGGGACAATCTTCCGTGGGCGGACGAGTTCCTGTCGACACGGATGACACCCCTGGGCGGTGGTCTGTTGGGGATGAGTTCCGACACTCGGGCGTGGGTGGCGCTCCCCGACGAGTGCCACGAGCCGGGTGATTTCAGTGGGCCTGCCGTCGTGGACGCGGCTGTGGGCGACGACGAGTTCAGCCGCAACCTCACGGACGCGGGAGTCCGCGCTCGCGACCGGCAGGCCCTCGCCCGTGTGGTCGTCGACGTCGCGAACCGCACGATGGAGTAACTCGACTGCCAGGGGGCGGACAGGCTTGCCGCACCCCGTCTACTCACCTCGGCGCCCGCGGAGTTCCAGCCCATGGGGAAGGACCGGGACATGTGCGGGTTGAGGAAGGTGACGCTGCGCGAGCCGTATCCGGACTCCCGTCCCAAGATGCGTGGCACCGTGACGGGTGGCGCGGACGCACCCGTGCGGGCCTGCGATGTCCGCTTCGGCTCCGCCGACCGTCCCCAGTTCCGCCTCAAGACCATCCAGGAGTCCGCGCTCGCCGGAGCGTTCGGTCAGACGGTCCTGAAGCAGGGAATCGAGATCAGGGACGGGCAAGGCCGCCCCATGGACGGTTCCTCGTCGCCGACCGTTGCGGCCCTGCGCGCCAAGTGCGCCGACGGGCCGGCCGTCTTCATCGCCGAGGACCGCGACCCCAACAGCAAGCACACTTTCGTCCGCCAGATCTTTGCGTCCTACGTGGAGGCGGAAGCCGAACGCCTGGACTGCGAACCCCTGCACTTCCGTATGGCCACCCGAATGTGACCGTCTCGAGCCCTCCCGGGCGGGCGGGTGCAGGGCAGATCAGCCCTCGTCGGACGTCCGGCCTAGGGCGTACACCGCCCACACGGTCTTGCCGGGGCCGCCGGTCCGCGGTCGCCAGCCCCAGGCGGACGCGAGCGCGGCGACGAGGATCAGACCGCGTCCGCCGTCCGTGAACGCTGAGCGGCGTGCGTCGGGCCGTCGTGGGATCCGCTCGCTGCGGGTGTCGGTCACCTCGGCCCGGACGACGGTCGGGGCGGCGGTCAGGTGGAGGTGGAAGTCCCGGCCCGGAACGCGCCCGTGCCGGATCGCGTTCGCGGCGAGCTCGCTGACGATGAGCGTGACGGCGTCGTGGTCGTCGCTGCCGTACGGGATGCCCCAAGCGGCCAGCCGTTCCGCGGAGAGCCGGCGGGCGAGGCGGGCACCGCGGGGCGTGGAGCTGAACTGCATCGTGAAGTGATGGGTGGGGGAGGGGAGTTGGGTGCGGTCGGTGGGGGTGGAGTTCGTGCTCGTCATGACCACAAGGTGGCCTTTGGTGGCGTAGCGTGACCAGTGGTGACGCGCCGTCGCGTCCGGTCTGTACGTGGCGGCGCCTGGGACGTACGCGGGGTGCGGAAGGTGGTGGGCCCGTTGCGCGACGAGGACGCGGACGCGGGGGCGAGGCCGGAGGACGAGCCGGGGAAAGGGGTCGTCGCGGCGTTCGGACGGCAGCTGAAGCTGCTGCGCATCCGGGCGGGCCTTGAGCGCGCGGAGTTCGGGAAGCGGGTGGGGTACGCGGCGGATTCCGTGGCCTCGTTCGAACAGGGCAGACGCATTCCGCCACCGCGGTTCATCGACCAGGCGGATGAGGCGCTGGGGGCGGAGGGGTTGCTGAAGGCGCTGAAGGAGGAGGTTGCACGGGCGCAGTATCCGGCGTTCTTTCGGGACATGGCGAGGCTGGAGGCTGAGGCGGTCGAGCTGTGCGTGTACGACACAGTGGTGGTGAATGGCCTCTTGCAGACGGAGGAGTACATGCGGGCGCTCCTCGCCATGCGGAGGCCGCTGCTGAACGAGGAGACGATCGAGCAGCGAGTCGCGGCCCGGCTGGCCAGGCAGGAGATCTTCGGCCGTTGGCCTGCGCCGTTGCTGAGCTTCGTCATGGACGAGTCGGTGCTGCGCAAGCCCTTCGGCGGGAAGGCAGTATTGCGGGGGCAGCTTGAGCAGCTCCTGCTCACGGGGCACAAGCGCAACGTGGAGATCCAGGTGATGCCGTTGGACCGGGAGGACAACGCGGGCCTCGATGGACCATTCACTGTCATCACGCGCAAGGGCGGCGAGCAGCTCGAGTACATGGAGGTGCAGGGGCGCAGCAGCCTGCTGACGGACCGAGAAGAGGTCCAACTGGCCGCGGCGCGCTATGGGATCATCCGTTCGCAGGCTCTCACGCCGCGAGAGACCCTGGGATTCGTTGAGAAGGTACTGGGAGAGCTATGAACGCCGCAGAGACCTCGGTAGCTGGACCGGAACTCGCCTGGCGCAAGAGCAGTTACAGCGGGGCTGAGGGCGGACAGTGCGTGGAGGTTGCCGCAGGTCCCGGAACCGTCCACATCCGGGACTCGAAGGTGACCGCCGGTCCCACCTTGGCCGTGTCGCCAGACGCCTGGGCCGGGTTCGTCGAGCTGGCCTCGGGGCGCTGAGCTTCAGGAATGCTCGGGGCCCGGGGCGTACAAGCGCAAGCTGTACACCCGGGCCCCGAAACCCGAACCCCCTACTCGTCCACGCCCTCCTCGCGGCGGATCATCCGCCACGCGGCCTTGCGCGCACTGCGGTCCAGGCTGGACTTGAAGCTCTTGTCCGGGCCGAAGTACTGGCGGCCGAGGCCGGTGATGGTGTCGATGTGGTCGGCCATCTTGTCCTCGAAGACGTCGTCGAAGACGATCCCGAAGTTGTTCTCGTCGTTGATGACGGCGGCCGCCCGCACCTTCGGATCGGCCTTGGCCTCTTCGAAGGGCTGGATGACGTCGAGCTCGGTGAATTCGGTGCCGAACTTCTCGTTGAACTTCTCGATCAGCTCGGAGAGCAGCGACTTCTCCTGCTCCTTCGCGCCGCCCGAGCCGTCGCCGAAGCCCTCCATGAGGGTCGGTCCCTCGGTGGTGAGGGAGATGTCGTGCTCGCCGGTCTGCTCGACGCGCATGTGGCTGAGGTCGATCTCGCCCACGTCGACGCCACCGTCCGCGCGGCGCGGGAGCCGGTTGAGGAGGTAGCGGCCGTAGAGGTGCAGGCGTTCGAGGTCGGCATCCCGGTACGGGACGATCTGGGCGAGGAAGCCGTACTTGCGGACGTAGTCGTTGAGGTCGGCGCGGAAGTCCTCCGCGGTCTCCACGTCGTCCTCGTCCTCGCTGTCGAGCAGGTCGGTGAAGCGGGCGACGGCGGGGGAGAGGAGCCGGTACAGCTCGGCGTGCAGCCGCTCCCACTTGGTCTGCGAGCCGCCGGCCTTCTCCTTGGCGGCGAAGTACGCGGTGGCGAACTCGTCCATCTCCTGCTCGGCCAGGATCGGCGCCCGCATGACCCGGCTCTGCGCGGTGTAGAGCAGGTTCGGGTCGGTGGGGAGGGTCATCGCCTCTTCGAAGTACGGGCGGAACGACTCCTGGATGTCCTCGGCCTCGTTGACGAAGTCCAGGACGGCGAGGTCGGCCTGGGTCTTGCGGTCGGCGGTGCGGTTGAGGCGGGAGAGGGTCTGGACGGCGGAGATGCCGGTCAGGGTCTTGTTGACGTACATCGTGGTGAGGAGCGGCTGGTCGAAGCCGGTCTGGTACTTCTCCGCGACGACCAGGATCTTGTACTCCTGCTGGCCCCGGCCGCCGCTGCGGGCGGCCTTGTCGTCGGCGCGGGTGTACGCGAACGCCTTCGGCAGCGCGCTCTCGGGCAGGCCGCCGTTCTCCTTGGACTCGGTGGTCTCCTCACCATCCACCGTGAGCGAACCGGAGAAGGCGACGAGCACGCCGAGGTCGGGGTACTTGGTGTCGTACGACCGGTCCTTGATGTAGCTCTTGATCGCGCGGGCCATGTCGACGGCGGATTGCCGGGACGCGGTGACGACCATGGACTTGGCCCGGCCGCCGAGACGGCCGCGGGTGTGCGAGACGAAGTGTTCGACGATCACCTGGGCGTGCTGGGCGACGGTCGACTCGTGGGTGAGGGCGTACCGGGCGAGCAGGCCGTTGGCCTTGGAGGGGTCGACCTCGCGCTCGTCCGGGTTCTGGTTCACCAGCTTCCAGTACGTGTTGTACGTGACGTAGTTGCGCAGCGGATCGAGGATGAAGCCTTCCTCGATGGCCTGGCGCATGGAGTACGTGTGGAAGGGGCGGTACGTCGCCTCGCCGTCGACCTCTTCGAGCGTGCCGAAGAGTTCGAGGGTCTTCGCCTTCGGGGTTGCGGTGAAGGAGAAGTAGGAGAGGTTCGAGGCGCGGGAGCGGTCCTCGGCCTTCTTCTTGAGCTGGGCGTCGAGGGTGACGGAGGTCGCGCCGGCGTCGTTCGAGTCGGAGTCGAGGCCGAGGTCGCGGAGCGCGGCGCGTACGGCGGTGGCCGCGTCGCCGGACTGCGAGGAGTGGGCCTCGTCGACGATGATGGCGAAGGTCGTGCCCTGGATCTCGGTGGGGTTGCGCTCGATGTAGTTGAGCAGCGCCGGGAACGAGTGCAGCGTGACGGTGACGATCTTCCCGGTGTCGCGGGAGAGGGCGCGGGCAAGCTGTTCGCCCTTGGCGCCGTGCTTCTCGTCGATCTTCACGACGAGTCCGGCGGTCTGCTCGAAACTGCCGATGGTTTCCCGGAGTTGGGCGTCCAGGTTCCGGCGGTCGGTGATGACGATGACCTTGTCGAAGACCGGGGCGCCGGTCTTCACACCCTTGGCGATGGCCTCCGAGGAGAGTTCGCGGGGGTCGGTGGAGGTGTGCAGGTCGGAGAGGCGGTGGGCGAGCCAGCCGATGGTGTTCGACTTGCCGGAGCCGGCGGAGGCCATGACCAGGTAGTTCTGGCCCGCGCCGTGGGTGGCGGCGTGGGCGGTGAGCTTCTTGACCGCGTCCCACTGGTGGAAGCGCGGGAAGATCATGGTCTTCGTCGTGCCGCCGCCGGGCGTCTTGCTCTTGTGCAGGTGGACGAAGCGCTGGAGTAGGTCCAGCCAGTTGTCCGGCTGCCAGACGTGTTCCCAGAGGTAGGAGGTGGCGTACGTGCCGAAGGCGGTCGGGGCCGGGTTTCCCGCGCCGCCGGGGCGGCCGGGGCCGGCGGAGCCCGTGTTGAAGGGGAGGAAGCGGGTGTTCTTGCCTTTGAGTTGCGTTGCGACGAAGACGAGGTCCGGGTCGATGGCGAAGTTCGCGACGACGCGGCGCGTGAAGATCAGCTCGGTCGGGTCGCGGTCGGTCCGGTACTGCTCCTTGGCCTGCTCCACGCCCTGGCCGGTGAGCGGGTTCTTCAACTCGGCGGTGGCGACGGGGATTCCGTTGAGGAAGAGGGTGAGGTCGAGGGCGTTGCCCCAGTCGGCCTGCTTCGTGGCGTAGCGGAGTTCGCGGACGACGGTGAGGCGGTTGGCGCGGTAGCCGTCGAGCACGGAGTCGTGGGCGACGAGGTTCGGCTTGAAGTAGGCGACGCGGAGGCGGACTCCGCGGTCCTTGACGCCGTTCCGGAGCACGTCGAGGAGGCCGTCGGTGGCGATGGCCTGGTCGAGGCGCCGCGCGAATCCGCGCTGGGCCTCTTCCTGGTCGTTGCCGTAGAGAGTGACGAGCTCGTACCACTCGTCGGGCTGCGTGGCGCCGATGAAGGTGTACAGCTCGTTGGTGTCCAGGCCGAGGTCGGCCCGGTAGTCGGTCGGCTGGGCTTCGCGCCAGCCGCGCTCGATCATCGCGGCGACTATGGCGTCACCGAAGGCGGACTCGGTGTGGATGGGGCTCATGGCTAGACGTTCACTCCGTCCGTTACGTTGCGTCCGCTGGCGGTGGATACGTCGAATTGGCCGGTTACGGCGGCTGTGATTAGGGCTTGGCGGCGCTCAGCGAGGAGGGCAACCTGGGTGTCGATGCCTCGCCGCAATTCGGCGATTGATCCCAAAACCTGCTCTAGCTTGGAAACGCGCTGCCGCTGTTCCGGCAGGTCGGGAACCGGGACTTCGAAGGACAGCGTTTGCGCCGCGCTGATCACTTCCTGTGCTGCGCCGTACTGAGCGATCTTCACCTGGCCCTGTCCAGCCGGTGAATTGATGAAGGCAGACAGGAACTCGGGGAGCAGTAGTTTGCCTTTGCGCAGAATGAGGACTGACGCGCAATTCGCGCCGTCGAACTCCTCCGTCACGACGGCTGATCGACCGGGGGCGCCCACACGTACGACCAGCACGTCGCCGGCTTCCACGCGGGATCGGCTCAGTTGTTCGTTGCTGGCTGCTGACATGAACTTCATCCCGGTTGGGTCAATCCATCCTGACCTGACGTTGAATCCATGGATGAAGGGGACCCCGCTGTCGGTGAAGTAGGTGGAGGGATTGATGACCACACCCACGTTGACAGCTGGCACCGCTCGTCGAAGGGGCACGACCTGCCAGCGATCCGAGACCGGGCCTGCCAGCGGATGCAGGTGGTGGCCAGGCTCACGTGACGACACGCACTCGGCCAGGGCCACGGTGTGGCGTTCTTCGAGGAGACGCCGTTGCTGGGCACGCCTGTCCCGCAGAGCGTCGATGCGAGTGGTCTCTCCGTCGAGGAAGTCGGCGAGGCGACGCTGCTCCTCTAGACGCGGCAGTTCTACTTGGAGGTCCCGCAAGAAGCTGTCAGGTACCCGCTGTTGTCCCGCCACGCCGTACATCTCGGCCTTTCCAAGCCTCAGAAATCCGTGCGTGTTGACGGTGTACAGAAGGAATCTGGGATCGATGCGTGGCCCCGGGCGCACGACGTGGAGCTCGGTCGTGCCTACGCCGACACCGCCGAGCAGTCCGGCGATGAGCACCGCGCGGCCCGCTTCGAATGTCGGCGTGATTTTCGGAACCAACACGTCACCGTCCTGGAACCGTGTGTACCCGGTGGCGACAGAAGCTTTGACCCGGCGTCGCGTAATGTCCAGGCGGCTTCCGGGCCAGACTGCTTCCATCGGCAGGAACGTCAGCTCGTCCTCATCGGCGAGACGGTCAAACGCAGGGGTGAGGGGGTTGACCTGTGCCAAATGGCGAAGCCTTACGACCGTCATGCCGTTACCTCGCCCAACAGCCCCTGAATTTCCGCCTCCAGAGCCTTAAGCTCCGCGTCGATCTCCGCCAGCGGCCGCGGCGGCTCGTACACATAGAAGTGCCGCGTGAACGGAATTTCGTACCCCACCTTCGTCTTCGAGTGGTCGATCCACGCGTCCGGGACGTGCGGCAGCACCTCCCGCGTCAGGTACTCCTCAACATCCTCACCCAGCGGCACGTTCTCGAAGTCCCTCAGATCCGCATCCGGCTCGGGCGCACCCTTAACCGTCTGCACCTCACCCTCCGGATCCCGAACCCCAACCGCCTCCCGCACCGCCTTCGCGAACGGCGCTCCCTTCGGCCACGTCAAGCCGGCCGCGACCACCGCATCGGTCATCGCAACGAACGCCTCCTGCTTCGCCAGCCACGACGAACCCAGCAGCGGACGGAGCGCCGCAACGAACTCCTCCGCCCCCTCCAGCTTCGCGACCACCTTTGACTCCGCCAGTGCCGCCAGCGTCTCCTCGGTCACCTCGAAGCGGAGCTTCAACGGTCGCTCCACCGTGATGCGCTGATAGCCGAAGTCCTCGTTCGCGAAGACCTTCACCTTGCCGTGCAACGGGTGCTCCGCGTCCCCCGCGACCTGCACCGCCTCGCCGTACAACTCCGTGATCTCACGGATGTGCTGCGCACTCAGCTCCTTGCGCTTGTCGCCCAGCGACTTGCGCATCTTCACCCAGTAGTCGCGCGCGTCAAGGAGCACGACCTTGCCCTTGTGGTCCGGAGCCTTCCGGTTGGTCAGGATCCAGAAGTAAGTAGAGATACCCGTGTTGTAGAAGAGCTGGTCCGGGAGGGCGACGATGGCCTCCAGCCAGTCGTTCTCCAGGATCCAGCGGCGGATGTTGGACTCACCCGACTCCGCCGCGCCCGTGAACAGCGGCGAGCCATTGAAGACGATGGCGATGCGCGAACCGCCACCACCGTTCATATCCACCGGCTTCATCTTCGACAGCATGTGCTGGAGGAAGAGCAGCGAGCCGTCGTTGATCCTGGGCAGCCCCGCGCCGAAGCGGCCGGCGTCGCCCAGCGTCTTGTGCTCAAGCTCGACCTCGTCCTTGACCTTCTTCCACTCCACGCCGAACGGCGGGTTGGCGAGGACGTAGTCGAACTTTCCGCGTGAATGCCCGTCATCCGAGAAGGAGTTACCGAAGGCGATGTTCTCCGGGTTCTGGCCCTTGATCATGAGGTCGGAACGGCAGATCGCCCACGACTCGGGGTTGAGCTCCTGCCCGTACACCTCGACCGTCGCGTCCGGGTTCAGCGACTCGATGTGGTCGTCCATCGCGCTGAGCATGCCGCCGGTACCGCACGCCGGGTCCAGCACGGTCCGGACGACACCCGGCAGGGTCAGGACGTCCGCGTCCGGGGCGACCAGCAGGTTCACCATCAGCTTGATGACCTCGCGCGGGGTGAAGTGCTCACCGGCCGTCTCGTTCGACTGCTCCGAGAACCGGCGGATCAACTCCTCGAAGATGTAACCCATGTTGTGATTGGGCACGGCCTCCGGGTGGAGGTCGAAGTCGGTGAACTTGCCCAGCACCTTGTACAGCAGGTTCGCTTCGTCCAGCTTCTTCACCTGCTGCTGGAAGTCGTACTTCTCCAGCACCTCCTGCGCGTTCGGGGAGAAGGCCCCGACGTAGACCTGGAGGTTCTTCGCCGCGGTCCCCGGGTCCGCCGCGATCTTCTTCAACGTGAGGTCGCTCGTGTTGTAGAAGGCGTGGCCCGAGGCCCGGCGCAGGAAGCGGTCCGTGTCGATGTCCTGGCCCTGGAACTTGGCCACCGTCTCGACGACGTTGTCCCGCGTCGGCTCCAGAACGCATTCCAGGCGGCGCAGCACGGTGAACGGAAGGATGACCTTTCCGTAGTCGGACTGCTTGTAGTCACCGCGCAGGAGGTCGGCGACGGACCACGCGTGGTTCGCCAACTCCGTGTGCTTGCTGCTGTTCAAGGCTGTTCCCCGAGTTCCTCTCCGTGGCTGTCCCGCCGCCCCTGGTGTCCTGCTTCGTTCATGACCGTCCCCGGGCGGGGGTGCCGTTCAGTTTCGTCGATGTCGTGCCGGTCCGCGCCCTCTTCGGCGCAGACCGTCATGCCCTGCTCACGCTTCGTCGTCTTCAGGTTCCGTTTTCGGTTCCGCTTGCGGGATGAGCTGCCCACCGGTCAGACCGGTCAGCAGCAGCTCCGAGGTGTCCTCGGCCAGCCGCGCCGCCCGAACCCCCGCGTCCCGCAGCGCGTGCGCCTGCCGGAACGCCTCCCCGTACCGCCGCTGCTCCTCGAGCGGCATCAACGGGATCCGCAGCCGGCCCGGACTGAGGTTGATCGACGACGTGCCCGTCGACGCACCCGCGATGTTGTACGGCGCCGCCACGAACCCGGCCAGGAACCACGGATCCAGGCGCGCCGGATCCGGGCGCAGCAGATGGACCTGCAGCCCGATGACGGCGCCCGCGTCCTCCTCCGTGGCCACCCGGACCACCGGACCCCCACCCGAGGTGATCCCACGGACGAGGACGTCCCCCACCTCGATCACCGGAGGCGAACCGGCAGGCAGCGGCTCCGACGTGTCGGCCGGGGCCCCGACGGCGATATGGCGTGCCGTGAGGACTCGCCGGCCGTTCCCCAGGGCGGGTTCCGTTTCCGCGGTGCGGGACTCCGGCGTCAGACGCAACACCGTGAGCGCCCCGCCCCGCGCCAGATCGGCGGCCGTCGCCGTACGCCACTCGCGGGGGAGCCCCGTAGCAGCCGCGACCCGGTCGACGGCGAGAGCGGCCACATTCCTCAACTCGTCGACGCAAGCGCCAAGTTGACGGGCCGACGTAACCGTCAGCTTCGCGAGTTCCGCCGGGTCGACGTCCGCCGGGGACACCCGCACCAGCCGCGCCGGAGTCAGATCGCACTGGTCGTCGAGCAGGTCCACCGTCTCGACCGCCCGTACGCGGTTCGGCTGCGCGGCGAGCCCGGCGGGATCCGTCCGGAACGCCTCCCACGCCGTCACCGCCTCCGCCGCCACCCGCGCCCAGTCCACGGACGCGGCCCGCAACGGGTTCCTGGCCCGCGCCGCGCCCGCCCGCTCCCCGGCATCACCGGCCTCGGAGTCCGGCGCCGCCGTGTCGACGAAGAGGACCGACCCCGGCACGGGCGCGGACGGATCCGGCGCCGCAAGAACCCACAGATGCAGGCCCACATGGAACGGCTGCGCCGCGCCCGCCGGAAGGGCGATCACCGCCCGCAGCGCACCCTGGCGCACCAGCTCACGACGCACCCGGCGCCCCGACGGCCGCGCCGCCGTGGCCGGAGGCATGACGAGGACCGCGTGCCCGCCGGGCAGCAGGTGGGCCAGCGCGTGCTGCACCCAGGCCAGCTCGGAATCCGTACGCGACGGCACCCCGAACGCCCACCGGGCGTCGTACGCCAGCTCGTCGTGCCCCCAGTCCCGGTCGCCGTAGGGCGGATTGCACAGGACGGCGTCCACGGTCAGGGCAGGGAAGGCGTCCGATCGGAGGCTGTCCCCGTGCCGGACGGTGATCTGCGCGTCCGGCGCCGCGAGTTCGAGCCGGACCGCGCCCCGGCGGGCCTGCACCTCGTGCACGTCCTGCCCGTACAACGCGCGGGCCCCGCGCGCGGCAGCCGCGCCGAGCAGCGAGCCGCTGCCGCAGGCCGGATCCAGTACGGACGCCGGGGACCCCGGCAGCAGACGTGCGGCGAGCTCGGCCAGCGGCTCGGGCGTCACGTACGTACCGCTCGCCGCCGACTCCTCCAGCTCCCGCTCGGCCAGCACCGCGAGCGCCGCCTGCGGGCCCTCCTCGCGTACGCACTCCAGCAGCGCCCTGATCGCGGGCGCGTCCGAGGCGGCGTACCCGGCGGGGTGGCCACCGGGGAGACGGTCCGCGGAGGCCGCCTCCAGGGCGATCGTGCGCGCGGCCAGCTCTGGGTCCGGAAGCCGCGCCAGGTCCTTCAGGTCGGCAGGCGTGCTGCGGGCGGCCGCGAGGACCAGGACCAGCAGGTCGGCGGAGCCGCTGCCGGACGCGGCGCGCAGGCGCAGCATCGTGCGCAGCTCCTCCGCCGGGTTCGGCGCCGCCGAGTGACCGCGGCCCGTGAGCCAGGCGCGGACCGCGCCCAGGTCGTACAGCGGACTGGACTCCGTACCGCCGGCCGGGGCCGGGAAGTCCTCGTGGCGGCGCCGCCAGTTGCTCACGGTCGCCCGCGTGACACCGGCGATCCGGGAGATCTCGGCGGCCGTGACCAGGGGGACGGGCTGGGGCATCTGGGGACCCGCTCCTTCTTCCGTTCGCGTGCCGGGCGCGCTGACCGCTTCAACATACAGCACTGGACTTCCCTGTGAACAGGATTGACGATGCTTTCACTGCCGTGCTTATCTCGTAGTGCATTCGCATCGCGACTCTGAACACGGGGGAACCCCATGCCTGACTCCGACCCGGCCCCGTCGGTCCCGCCCGCACAGCCCGGATTCGGCCCGCCCGCGCCACCGCGGCGACCGTGGGGCGGCGCGCCCGCTCCCGTGCCCCCGGGACCGCCCGGAAAGCCGGGATCCGCACGCAAGCGCGCGCTCTACGGTGCCGTCACCGCGCTCGTCTTCTTCGCGGGCGTCGGGATCGGCGCCGCCGGAGGTGGCGAGGACGAAGGGGCGGACGGGAAGACGGCCGCCGACGCCGGGCCGCGCCCCACCGTCACCGTCACGGAGGCGGCAGGAGCCGAGCCCGCGCCCACGGTCACCGAGACCGTTCGGGCCACGGTCACCGCCAAACCCAAGGCCAAGCCCAAGCCCGCCGGACCGAAGGCGACGATTCCCGGTGACGGGGAGTTCCTCGTCGGCGAGGACATCCAGCCCGGCACTTACAAGACGTCCGGGCCGGACGGCTTCGGCTGCTACTGGGAACGGGCGAAGGACGCGAGCGGCGAACTCACCGCGATCATCGCGAACAACAACCTGGAAGGCCCCGGCCGGGTGACCGTCAACCAGGGCGAGTACTTCAAGTCGCGAGGCTGCGCCGACTGGCAGAAGACAGGCTGACCCGGAGCACGGCGCGACAGGGGACGCGCCGCATCGGCAGGTGGCCTGATCTCGTCGAACTCCCGATCAGAGCGCCTGCCACTCACTGATACTGCTTTCTCGACCCCGGCACCGCACAGCACGGACCACGCGGCACCGGGGTCACGCACGGGAGGGAAACAGGGGGCATGAGCACCATCAGCCGTGACGACGTCCTGGCCACCGAGCAGAGCTCGGTCGACCACGCCTACGACTGCTACGAAGCCCGCCTCGCCGAACTCGACGGCGACTCGGTCGCCCGGGCCTCCGCGAGCGGCAAGGACAGCGTCGCCGTCAAACAGGAGGCCGAGCAGCGGGCCGCCGCCTACGGCGGGCTCGGAGCCGAGTCGCTCGTCATCGGTCGGGTCGACGTCACCGAGCCGGACGAAGGAGCTCAGACCTGGTACATCGGCCGGCGCGGCGTCCGTGACGACCAGAACGACCCGGTCGTGCTCCTGTGGACGACCCCGCTCGCCAAGAAGTGGTACGAGGCCAAGCCCGAAGCGCCCGGCGACGTCCTGCTGCTGCGCCGGCTCCGGTGTGAGCAGCGGAAGGTGACGGGGTACAGCGACGACATCGCCGTGGCCGGGCATGTCCCCGCGGCACGGCCGCCCGCCGACGACCCGGCGGTGGACGCGGACGCGGCTGTCCCTGGTGCGCCGGTCGCGGACCCTCGACGGACCGGGCCCTCGCCGGGTGACGTGGCCCGTATCCAGCGGCGCAAACCGCGCCAGCCCGACGACTTCCTGCTCCGGGAACTGCAGCGGGCGCGCCGCGGCACCATGCGCGACATCGTCGAGACCATCCGCCGCGACCAGATGGCCCTGGTCACCGGTTCCCCCTCCGAGGTTCTGATCGTCCAGGGCGGACCCGGTACCGGCAAGACGGCTGTCGGCCTGCACCGCGTCACGTGGCTCGTCAACAACGACCACTTCAAGGCGTCCGACATCCTGGTGGTCGGCCCCCACCAGATGTTCCTCAACTACGTGGGGCAGGTACTGCCCACCCTCGGTACCCGCGACGTCAACGCCGTCCAGCTGAACCGCCTTTGGGACGACGAAGCACCCGGCGTGGACACCATGGCGGTAAGCCGAGTGAAGTCCGACGCGCGCATGGCGGAGGTACTGCGCCGCCGCGTCGAGCGGGACTGCAACCTCGACGCCGTGGACGCGCTGCTCACCGCACCGTCCCACGCCGACGACGAACCCACCTTCACCGTCAACCTCGGCAGCACCGTGCTGCGGCTTCCGCGCGAAGAACTCGTCGCGCTCGTCGTCGAAGCGCGGGACGCGGACGGGGCGTTCCGCGAACGCCGGGACCGATTCCGCACCCGGCTCGTCGACCGGCTGCTGCAGCGTCTGGTGGACATCGCGCCCCGCCGCGCCCGGGACAACTCCGTACGACGCAGCATGGAACGCAACCGTGTGGTCGAACGTCTCGTCGACCGGGTCTGGAACTCCCCGGGCCCGCGCGAAACCCTCCGCAGCCTGTACGACTCGCCCGAACTGCTCCGCGCCTGCGCCGAGGGTCTCCTCGACGAGGACGAGCAGGCCGCGCTCCACCGGCCCCGCGCGGCCCGTGCCGACGACGAGCTCTGGACCCTGGACGACCAGGTGTGCCTGGAGGAACTCGGCCACCTCATCACCGGGGACACGCCCCGACGGTACGGCCACATCGTCATCGACGAGGCTCAGGACCTCACCCCCATGCAGGCGCGCTCGCTGCGCCGGCGCGTAGCGGCCCGGGGATCCATGACGGTCCTCGGCGACCTCGCCCAGGCGACCGGACCCCATCACCACCCGGCCTGGGACCTGCTCGGCGGCCTGCTCTCCGATCACGGTGACTGGAACGTGGCCCGGCTGAACACCAGTTACCGCGTTCCCGCCGAAATCATGCGCTTCGCCGCCCCTCTGGCCCGAGCCGTCGCACCCGACCTGCCCTACCCGCAGGCGGTCCGAGAAGCAGGCGCCGACGCGGTCCGAGTGGTACCGACCGACACAGAGAACCTGCTTGCCGAGGTCCTCACCCGCGTCGGCGCCCTCGCGGACACCACGGACGGGCACGGCGCCCCGCGCTCCGTCGCCGTCATCGTGCCCGACGCCTCCGACTGGCAGGAGCGGATCACCCGCGCACTGGAGAACGACGCCAGTACCGCCACGCTGCCGGACCCCTCCGCCGTCAGCGTGATCGGCGCCGGCCAGGCCAAGGGAATGGAGTACGACCACGTCATCGTCGTCGAACCCACGGCCATCGCCGAGCACGAGGACGCGGGACTGCGCCGCCTGTACATCGCACTGACCCGCAGCACCCAGACCCTCACGGTCCTGCACACGACCAAGCTCCCCGCGGCCCTCACCGAGACACCGGTCGACGCGGCGGGAGACGAATCGATCCCATCGCCGGAGGAAGAGAGCGCGGGAGCGGAGTTGCTGGAGATCGGTTCGACACTGAGGGTCCGCGTCGAGGGGCACCGCGGAGGCCACTGCACCGTCACCGCCCTGAACCTGTCCACCGGGCGTCCCCTGCGCCTCGCGTCGCGTGGGCACTCCACACCGCCCGCCACCGGCACCGAGCTGGAGGTCTGGGTCCTGCGCCACGCGGCCGGAGCGACGTTCGTCACCGCCGACACCCATGGCCGCAAGCCGATCTCCCCGACGATGGCCCGCCGGTACATCGCCGCACTCACCGCGGTGGAGGAGATCGTCGAGGGCACCATCCCGCCGAACGGGCGCGAACGGCTCTCCGAGCTGAAGGGAATGGCCAACCGCTGTCTGCGCCGTGACCAGCACGACTGGCTGGACGTCTGGCGCATCCTCGGCAAGCCGGACACTCCCCGCCTCGAAGCACTCCGCGACCTCGCTCACGGAGTCGGCCGGCAGCTTGCCCCGAGCGCGCACGCAGACGCCGAGTCGCTGCGCGCGATCGTGCGACAGAGCGACTGGACCCCGGTGTTGGCGGCAGCGCGGACGGCGCTCGAAGCCAGAAACCCCACGGTGGACCCGTTGACGGAGCCCGAACCGCAAGAGCAGGCGAAGCCCGCCGCGCAGCCCACACCCGAGGAGCCCGCCCCCGTGGCCACCACCGAAGCCGCACCCGAGACCGCCGCCGCCCTCCGTGACTCGCTCGCGACAGCGGCGCGGACCGACCGCACCTGCAAGACCCACGAAGCCGTCCGCCACGAACTCATGGCTGCCCTCCTGCGCGCCGACCTGCAGCCGACGACCACCGACCTGGCCGACGTCACCTGCACGACCCCGGACGGTGAGGTGCTCTACGAGGTGCTCGGCTCCGGCCGCACCACCTATCAGGACCTTCGGGAGGGCGCGGTACGCATCCTCGAACTCCATTACGTTCTCGCAGGACGGTTCGACGCACGATGCCTGGTGCTCAGCGAACCGCCGACGGAGCCATGGGCGGCTGAGGCGGTGTCCTCCACCTTTGGGGTCGGTCTTCTGTGGCGGACGACCGATGGATGGGGCGGCACGGCCTCGACGGCGTTCCAGCACTGACGCCGTGCCGCCCCGCCGTCATCATCGCTGTGCGGCTGCTGCGAGGTTGGGGACCCGCGGGTTGAAGACCCACACGCCCTGGGAGTGGGTTGCCCCCATGACCCTGCCCGCAGACCGCAACCACGGGTTGGCCTTCTGGAACGGCGCGAAGTTGTCGTTGGACACGATGATCCCAGCGACCTCCTCGGCGATGCTGATCACCAAGGCGTCGCCCCGGCCCTCCGTCCCGGCCGGCGGTTGCACCACAGTGCCGTCGGCGATCGCCTGTTCCACGAGGGGGCGCTCACCAACGAGCACGTCGTGGCGCAAGGTGGCGTCGACCACCACGTGCAGGTCCCGGTCGGGGTGCTTGAAGCGCAGGGACCGAACCGCTGCCTGCAACGCCGCGAAGCTCGGCCTTCCGCCCGCGCTGCGCGGCGGACGGCCGTTCCAAGCGAGGTTGGACCCGTCGATGACAAGTGGCGACGTTTCCGTGATCACCCCCGCCGCGGAAGGAGCGGAAAGCGGTGGGGCAGGCTTGGGTCCGCGGCCCTTCTCGTTCTGCGGTCGCGTCCGCTGGGGGTGGGTCGGAGCACTGGCCGAGCGTGCAGCCGGGGTGAGGGCGAGGAGCCGGTCGAGCTCCTTCTGTACCTCCGGGAGAACACCGCCGTCCCCGAACACCTTCACTTCTCCGTCGAGAACCACCTCTCCAGTTCTCTGCAGCGTCGCCCTGACCGTCAACAGACCCTCTTTGCTGTAGGTGTACTCGAGGTCGAAGACGCCGTCCTCGGCCTTGCACGGCCGCGGGTAGGTCAGGACCAGGTCAGTGAGTTTGACGTTGTCCGGGTGATCGACCTCGCGGTCGGCATCGCCCTCCCAGACCTCGACCGTCAACCGGGAGACGTGGTCCTTCGTCGGCTCGTACGACTTCACGCGGTGCTGAGGCAGACGCTGATTGCGGTCGATGAGGGAGCTGAAACTCCGCTTCCCCTCGCGGTTCTTGGTGATCGTGCCCAGGGCGTGGGTGTTGACCACGCGGATGATGCTCTTGAGCTCACCGTCCATGGCCGCCCCACAGATGGCCGCTCCCTCGGCCACCGCGGTCATCGGGTCGCACAACGCACTGTCGACGAGCTCGCAGTCGAGTGCCTCCGCGACAGCCGCTCGCACGGCCGGGATCTGGCTGCTGCCGCCGATCATCAGCACCGCGGTGAGATCCTGTGGGTCGATGCGCGCCTGCGCCAGGCATTCCTCCACCGGATCGAGTGCACGCGTGATCAGATCCTGGATCGCCTCCGAGAACTCGTCCTGACCGATCTCCACGGCGACGCCGTCGGGTGTGCTGACACGGACCGACTCCTGCTGGGAGAGCAGGATCTTGGCCCGCTCGATCTCGAGGGCGAACATCCGCTTCTCGGAGGGGCTCCAACCTCCCCGGGCCGGCGCCCGGTCGAGCACCATGCGGCGCAGGCGTGAATCGATCTCCAAGCCACCCAGGCGGTTCACTCCCCGGCTGGCCTTCTCGTCGAAGAACCCGCCGTCGTGCAGGAGCAGCGTGGCGTCCATGGTCCCGCCACCCCAGTCGAAGACCAGGAACTCGCCGTCCACTTCCATCTCGTGTGCGTACGCGATCGCTGCGGCTGTCGGCTCGTTCAGAAGCGTGCGCACCGAGATCCCGGCGGCACGAGCCGCCTCACGTGTACGGAAGCGCGCTGCGCCCGTGGCATTCGCGGGGACGGTGATGACGGCCTCGCGGATTTCGGTGGCGGCCTCTTCCTCCGCGGCCCCGGCGATGGAGCGGAAGACACCAGCGGCAGCGGTCGTGGCCGCGAAGCGTTCACCGCCCAGCGTGACGAACGGCTCCTCGCGCAGCATTCGCTTGCACGCCTCGACCGCCTCCTCCGAACGGAGTTTCGCCTCCCAGCCGAACAACGTGCCAGAACGCAGGGAACTCGTACCCACGACCGACGGAAAGAGTCGCTCGAAGCCTCTGTGGCCCCAGTTCGCGTCCAGCCCGTGACCGCCGATGTCCAGGACCTCGACGTACTCACCGTTCCACTGGGCAGCGACCGAGTTGGTGGTCCCGAAGTCGATACCTGCTGCCGTCATGATTCCTCCCCCGACTGCAGACCCGCGGACTTGGAGACGCGCCGCAGCCGCCCCGCGAGAATGACCTTCCCTGTCAGCTCGTCCACGTACGCCGGGCTCAGGAGCTCGAAGGCGTCTCCCTCGCCCTCGACCACCACGAACCGGTCGCTCTCCTCTGGCTGGGTCACCCGCAGCAGGCGTAGTTCCCGCAAGTGAGCCGTCATCGCGCCTTCGACGCTGTCGCGACCGTCCGCCGCCCGGGACCACAGAAGCGCGTCGATCTCGGCCAGCCGCCCGGCGAACTGCGCACGGGTGCGGAACTCTTCCAGAACGGCCCGCCGTACTGCCGCGGTGAGCGCGCCGGCCGCGTGTACCTCCTCGGCTCCGGCGGCCGCCAACACCTCGGGCACGCGCGCTGTCACCCCCTTGATCACCGTCATCGCGTCGATCGGCGCAGCGGGAGTCTCCGGGGCACCACTGTGATCTGGCTGGACGGGAGCGTTCAGCTGGCGTTGCAGGCGGCGCTTCCGCCCTCCGGGCTTGTGCGCCGGTGGAGTGGCCTTTCCACCGGGCTGAGTCTGTCCGCAGGCGGGGCACCTGCGGTGCGGGCGCTCCTTCTTGGGAACGCTCTTCTTGGGAGGCATAAGGTCTGCTCTGCTTCGTTCTGTTCGGGCTGGCGGATCGAGCCAAGGACGGTGAAACGGTCACTGCACCTGGCGGTGGCGGTCGAGCCGCGGTGCGGTGGTTCGGAAGTCGTCAAGCAGTTCGACGGCGGCGCGGGCGCGAATGCCCTCCAACTCGCCTCCACTTGTCACCGGAGTCCGACGCGGCAGCGCATCCACCGGAGGCACCAGATGCTGGGGAACCCGGGTGGGTAGGTCAAACCGGGACCAGTCGAGTGGCAGTCGGTAGAAGACGTCCCATCCGGCCTCGGTGTGCAGAGCTGCACGAATGCGCTCCTCGGCTCTGTTCAATTCCGATTGCGCCCGCGCATCCCCCTCATGCCGACGGAAGAGTTCCCGGCAGTGCGTCTCCCAGTTGCCCGAGCCGTGGTCCAGGCCGATGTCGAGGAAAGGGTTGCTGAACGGGGCCCGGTCGTTTCTTTTCGTGGCTCTCCAGGAGCGGAGGATGCGGAGATTGCGCTCGGCAACGGGACCGCCTAGCGCTGCTGCCAGCTCGGCGTGCTCCATCGCGGCGTCGAGCTGCCTGTCCCGCGCGGCGGGCGAATCGAGCTGCTCGCTCAACGCCACGGCTGTGTAGGCCCCGAGCGCGTGGGCCTCTTGCACCATGGCAGGGGGGACCTTACGGCTCTGTGCGCCCCCGACCAATGAGCGGACCTGCTGGGAAGCCGCTTCAGGTTCGCCGGCCTTCACGAGGTCGTAGGCTCGGTTGAGGGCGACAAGCGCGTAGAACGGGCTTCGTCTGGCATCGACCGTCTCCCGGGGGGACCACAAGGTGGTCATCAGCCGCCAGAGCCCCTGGTCCTCGGTCATGCTCGGCGGCCATTGCCCGGACAGCGCACCTGACTTGAGGTCACGCAGTTCGATCTGCTGAGGCCGGGGCAGGGCCACGTCGAGCGCGTGCAGCATCGTCGTATCGCCGTCGATGACGACGTCGTACAGCAGATCCCAGACGTCATCCGGTTCCTGACGCGGGAGTGTCTCACCCAGCAGGAAGGAACGGCGGCGCAGGTATTCCTGCCAGCCGAGGCGTTCAGCCTGCTCGCCGGTGATGGCGGCCGGTTCGAGGCGGGCGCGCAGATAGGCGCTCTCCTGCTCGCCCCGGCTCGCCCACGGCGCGTCCTCGGTCATGAGGCCGCCATGCTCGATCAAGTCGTCGATGACGGACAGGGGTGCCCACGAGAGAACCTGGTCAAGATAGCGATTCGGCACAGGAATCGCACCGCGGGTGGCGGCAGTTGCGAAAAGGCTGAAAGCCGGGCCGCCGGAAACTGCGCGGGCGCGCTTGCTGACGAGATCGAGCGCCGGTGCCGTTGAGCACAACACTCGGCACCGCTCGAGTCCCGGCTCGTTGAGCCATCGCACTCCGGTCGCCCAGAGGCTCCGCAGGTGGCCAAGCACGGCTTGCGCCGGAAGAAGGCTCAGGCCCGACCGGATGGCAGACAACAGGTGCTCGCGATCCGGATCCCCGGCCGCTGCCTGCGCAAGGACCGAACGCTCCGCTTCGGGCAGATCCGTATCCAACGCATCGGTGAGCACGCTCAGTACCGCTTCGACAGCATCGGTGCCACCGACACCGAGCCAGCGCCACTTGCGCTGGGCGAAACCACTCACGCCAGAGGAGCGCTTGCTGTCCCGCCGCTCGCGCGCACGCTTCAGACGCTCATTCTCAGCGTCCTTCGCCGCCTGCCGAACGGCGGCCGGGTCCGTCATGTCGTACACCCGGACAGATTATCCGGGTGATCCGACAATCCATACAGCCTGGTATACATCGTGACCTCACGTGCAGCGTGGTCACGATGTATACCGCCGACGGCGGCCTCAGATGTCCCGGAAGATCTCGATCTGCGCGCCCACCGAGTTGAGCCGCTCCGCCAGATCCTCGTAACCCCGGTTGATGACATACACGTTGCGCAGCACCGACGTGCCGTCCGCCGCCATCATCGCGAGCAGGACGACCACGGCCGGACGCAGGGCCGGCGGGCACATCATCTCGGCGGCGCGCCAGCGGGTCGGGCCCTCGACCAGGACGCGGTGGGGGTCGAGGAGCTGGAGGCGGCCGCCGAGGCGGTTGAGGTCGGTGAGGTAGATCGCGCGGTTGTCGTAGACCCAGTCGTGGATGAGGGTCTGGCCCTGGGCGGCGGCCGCGATCGCCGCGAAGAACGGGACGTTGTCGATGTTCAGGCCCGGGAACGGCATCGGGTGGATCTTGTCGATCGGCGCCTCCAGCTTGGAGGGGCGGACCGTCAGGTCGACCAGGCGGGTGCGGCCGTTGTCGGCGACGTACTCCGTGGAGCGGTCGTGGTCGAGGCCCATCTCCTCCAGGACGGCCAGCTCGATCTCCAGGAACTCGATCGGCACGCGGCGCACGGTGAGTTCGGACTCGGTGACGACGGCCGCGGCCAGCAGGCTCATCGCCTCGACCGGGTCCTCGGAGGGGGAGTAGTCCACGTCGACGTCGATGTGCGGGACGCCGTGCACGGTCAGCGTCGTCGTGCCGATCCCGTCGACGCGGACGCCGAGCGCCTCCAGGAAGAAGCAGAGGTCCTGGACCATGTAGTTGGACGAGGCGTTGCGGATGACGGTCGTGCCGTCGTGGCGGGCCGCGGCGAGCAGCGCGTTCTCCGTCACGGTGTCGCCGCGCTCGGTCAGCACGATCGGGCGGTCCGGGGCCACGTCCGGCTGGACCTCGGCGTGGTAGAGCCCCTCGGTCGCCGTGATGTCGAGGCCGAAGCGGCGCAGCGCGATCATGTGCGGCTCGATCGTGCGGGTGCCGAGGTCACAGCCGCCCGCGTACGGCAGCTTGAAGTGGTCCAGGCGGTGCAGCAGCGGGCCGAGGAACATGATGATCGAGCGGGTGCGGCGGGCCGCCTCCGCGTCGATCGACCCCATGTCGATCGTGGCCGGCGGCACGATCTCCAGGTCGATGCCGTCGTTGATCCAGCGGGTGCGGACACCGATGGAGTTGAGGACCTCGAGCAGGCGGTAGACCTCCTCGATGCGGGCGACGCGGCGCAGCACCGTGCGGCCCTTGTTCAGGAGGGAGGCGCAGAGCAGCGCCACGCACGCATTCTTGCTCGTCTTGACGTCGATGGCGCCGGACAGGCGGCGGCCGCCGACGACCCGCAGGTGCATCGGACCGGAGTAGCCGAGCGACACGATCTCGCTGTCGAGTGCCTCGCCGATGCGGGCGATCATCTCAAGGCTGATGTTCTGGTTGCCGCGTTCGATGCGGTTGACTGCGCTCTGGCTGGTTCCGAGTGCCTCGGCCAACTGTGCCTGCGTCCAGCCCCGGTGCTGCCGGGCGTCACGGATGAGCTTGCCGATGCGTACGAGGTAGTCGTCTGCCATAGCGGCAGGTTATCTCAGATATGAGATGACGCATTCCGTGGGGCCCGTTCGGGTGAAGGGGCTTGACGGAGGCTCAGCGACCGCACTCGTGACCGGTGTGACCTTAGTGGCGGAAGTGGTTGATTCCGGTCATATGCGGATCTGACGGAGTGTCGCGCCCGCCATCGCCGGTCGGAGGGGGTGGCGTCAGGCGTCCGTCACGCAGTCCACCGCGCACCCTCGCTCCCGGAACCGTCTGTGCAGCGCCGCCGCCGCATCCTCCCGCCGCGCGTACGGAAACCCGAAGTGCCCCCGCATCAGCTCCAGCACCGCGTCCGTCCGCACGATCGCCAGCTCCCCGGCTCCCGCCCGCCGCCGCGCCTCGGCGATCGCCATGTCGCAGGCCCGCCTCAGTGCCACCGGATACCGTCGCCGCTCGGCCGCGTGCGCGCGCCGCGCATGGAAGGGCCGCCTCACTCGCCCGCCGGCCAGAAGCCCGAGCGCGACGAGCGCGATCCCCGCGGCGGCCACGAGTGCGCCGAGCGTCACATTCACGGTCCACCCCCTGCGGGGGAGGGTAGCCCTGAATGATGCCTCGCCCCGGGACGTAGCACTGGTGGAGTGCGAGGTGCCGTACGACGATGGGAAGGCTGGGCGGGTGGGCGCGCGGTGAAGGGCCGGGTGGCGCCGCTTGATGGCACCGCTCGGTGATGTACTAGAGTTATCTCGACATCGAGATATCTGCCGAGGCGTGCCGCAGTCGCGCGACCTCGCCGCCTCGACGGTAAGGGTTACCTAACTAAGCCTTACCTTAGCGGATCGGCGAGCAGGTCGTGTCGGCAGGATGTGGTGGAACGCGCACATATATGAAGGAGACTGTCGTGTCGGCGAACAGCTTCGACGCCCGCAGCACGCTGCGCGTGGGCGACGAGTCGTACGAGATCTTCAAGCTGGACAAGGTCGAGGGCTCCGCGCGCCTCCCTTACAGCCTGAAGGTCCTCCTGGAGAACCTGCTCCGCACCGAGGACGGCGCGAACATCACCGCCGACCACATCCGTGCCCTCGGCAGCTGGGACTCGCAGGCCCAGCCCTCCCAGGAGATCCAGTTCACGCCGGCCCGCGTGATCATGCAGGACTTCACCGGCGTGCCCTGCGTCGTCGACCTCGCCACCATGCGTGAGGCCGTCAAGGAGCTCGGCGGCGACCCGGCGAAGATCAACCCGCTGGCCCCGGCCGAGCTGGTCATCGACCACTCCGTCATCGCCGACAAGTTCGGCACGAACGACGCCTTCAAGCAGAACGTCGAGCTGGAGTACGGCCGCAACAAGGAGCGCTACCAGTTCCTGCGCTGGGGCCAGACCGCGTTCGACGAGTTCAAGGTCGTCCCGCCGGGCACCGGCATCGTGCACCAGGTCAACATCGAGAAGCTGGCCCGCACGGTCATGGTCCGGGGCGGCCAGGCCTACCCGGACACGCTGGTCGGCACCGACTCGCACACCACGATGGTCAACGGCCTGGGCGTCCTGGGCTGGGGCGTCGGCGGCATCGAGGCCGAGGCCGCCATGCTCGGCCAGCCGGTCTCCATGCTGATCCCGCGCGTCGTCGGCTTCAAGCTGACCGGCGAGCTCCCGGCCGGCACCACCGCCACCGACCTCGTCCTCACGATCACCGAGATGCTGCGCAAGCACGGCGTCGTCGGCAAGTTCGTCGAGTTCTACGGCGAGGGCGTCGCCGCCACCTCGCTGGCCAACCGCGCCACCATCGGCAACATGTCGCCGGAGTTCGGCTCCACCGCCGCGATCTTCCCGATCGACGACGAGACGCTGAAGTACCTGCGTCTGACCGGCCGTGACGAGCAGCAGGTCGCGCTCGTCGAGGCGTACGCCAAGGAGCAGGGCCTCTGGCTGGACCCGGCCGCCGAGCCGGACTTCTCCGAGAAGCTCGAGCTGGACCTCTCCACGGTCGTCCCGTCGATCGCCGGCCCGAAGCGCCCGCAGGACCGCATCGTCCTCGCGAACGCCGCCGAGCAGTTCAAGCACGACGTGCTGAACTACGTCTCCACCGCCGACGAGGCGGGCGAGGAGTCCTTCCCGGCCTCCGACGCCCCGGCCGCCACCAACGGCACCCCGTCGAACCCGGTCACCGTGACCGCCCCCGACGGCTCGACGTACACGATCGACCACGGTGCCGTCACCGTCGCCGCGATCACCTCCTGCACCAACACGTCGAACCCGTACGTGATGGTCGCCGCCGCGCTCGTCGCGAAGAAGGCCGTCGAGAAGGGCCTGACCCGCAAGCCGTGGGTCAAGACCACCCTCGCCCCGGGCTCGAAGGTCGTCACCGACTACTTCGACAAGGCCGGTCTGACCCCGTACCTCGACAAGGTCGGCTTCAACCTGGTCGGCTACGGCTGCACCACCTGCATCGGCAACTCGGGCCCGCTGCCCGAGGAGGTCTCGAAGGCCGTCAACGACCACGACCTCGCCGTCACCTCGGTCCTCTCCGGCAACCGGAACTTCGAGGGCCGCATCAACCCCGACGTCAAGATGAACTACCTGGCGTCCCCGCCGCTGGTCGTCGCGTACGCCATCGCGGGCTCGATGAAGGTCGACATCACCAAGGACGTCCTCGGCACCGACCAGGACGGCAAGCCGGTCTACCTGGCCGACCTGTGGCCCTCCGAGGCCGAGGTCAACGACGTCGTGGCCAACGCCATCGGCGAGGACATGTTCGACAAGTCCTACGAGGACGTCTTCGCGGGCGACGCCCAGTGGCAGGCCCTGCCGATCCCGACCGGCAACACCTTCGAGTGGGACGCCGAGTCCACCTACGTCCGCAAGCCCCCGTACTTCGAGGGCATGGGCATGGAGCCGGCCCCGGTCGGCGACATCACCGGCGCCCGCGTCCTGGCCAAGCTGGGCGACTCGGTCACCACCGACCACATCTCGCCCGCCGGCGCCATCAAGGCCGACACCCCGGCCGGCCAGTACCTCACCGAGCACGGTGTGGAGCGTCGTGACTTCAACTCCTACGGCTCGCGCCGAGGCAACCACGAGGTCATGATCCGCGGCACGTTCGCCAACATCCGCCTGCGCAACCAGATCGCGCCGGGCACCGAGGGCGGCTACACCCGCGACTTCACGAAGGACGGCGCCCCCGTCTCCTTCATCTACGACGCCTCGCAGAACTACCAGGCCGCCGGCACCCCGCTGGTCATCCTGGGCGGCAAGGAGTACGGCTCCGGCTCGTCCCGCGACTGGGCCGCCAAGGGCACCGCGCTCCTCGGCGTCAAGGCCGTCATCACCGAGTCGTACGAGCGCATCCACCGCTCGAACCTCATCGGCATGGGCGTCCTGCCGCTCCAGTTCCCGGCCGGCCAGAACGCCGACTCGCTCGGCCTGACCGGCGAGGAGACCTTCTCCATCACCGGTGTCACCGAGCTCAACAACGGCACCACGCCGAGCACGGTCAAGGTCACCACCGACACGGGCGTCGAGTTCGACGCGGTCGTCCGCATCGACACCCCCGGTGAGGCCGACTACTACCGCAACGGCGGCATCATGCAGTACGTGCTGCGCAACCTGATCCGCAAGTAAGGGATCGAGCAAGCGGTACAGCAGGGCAGGTGAGGGCCGCATCCCCGGTGACGGGGGTGCGGCCCTCCGCCTTGGTCAGCGGTACCGGTAGACGATCCGGCCCCGCGTCAGGTCGTACGGGCTGACCTCCACGAGCACCCGGTCGAACGGCACGATCTTGATGTAGTTCTTCCGGATCTTGCCGCTGATGTGCGCCAGCACCTTGTGCCCGCTCTTCAGCTCCACCTGGAACCTGGCGTCACGCAGGCACTCCACGACGGTGCCCTCCATCTCGATACCGCGGTTCGTCTTCGGCATCAGAGGATCACCAGCTCCGCGTTGCCGCCGGCGCGCTCGGCGCCGACGGTCTCGAACAGGGCCAGGGCCGCCTCGTTGCGCTCGCCGACCTCGGCGGACACCGCCCTGGTCCCGGAGGTGTGGAGGGAGCCGAGCACATCGGCGAGCAGCGCCCGCGCGACGCCCCCGCGCTGCCGGTCGGACCGGACCGCGAGGAGCCCGATGCGCGGCTGCCGCGGCACGGGCGCGAGCCGGAGCAGTCCGACGTAGCGCCCGGACGCCTCCGCCACCGTGTACTTCGTCGGATCCGTCACGACGGCGTCGTCGAGGCGGGGCAGCACCTCGGCCGGCATCTCCCGCCAGCCGAGCGAGGCCTCCACCTCGGCGCGGACCGCGCGGTCCAGATCGCGCAGGGGGTCCCGCTCCGGCGCGCCGAACGGGAGGATCGTCACGCCCGACGGCGGACGGACCGGGCCGAGGCCCGTGACCCGCGGGTCGGTCGGAACGAGGTACACGCCCTCGCGGCGCGCGACGGTGAAACCGGCGTGCTCCCAGCGGGACATGAGCGCGGAGTCGGCCTCGTCGACCACCGTGTACAGGGGGCGGGGGAGTGCCGCGAGCAGGGCCGCGACCAGGGGGTCGAAGAGCGCGTCCTGCCAGACGTCGATGCTGAGGAAGAGCCGCCCGTCGTGCCGCCGCCAGGCCTCACCGCGGCCGACCACCAGGTCGTCCACCAGCGCGTGCCACTCGTGATCGGCGACGCGCGTGATCACCGCTGAACCGGTCAGTTCTGTTGATTCCATAGGTCTTCACCTTTTCGGGATCGCCATGTCGAAAGCGCTCCCGGGCGACCTACGTCAATCGCCTGACCGTGGGGAAAGGAGGAGCACCCACTTGCCTTCTCTGTACATGGGTCTCACCTCCAAGGGCCGCGTCACGGTTCGTCCACGAAGGTACGCACCGTGTCGCGGCCCTGTCCAACGAATTGATTCAGGGAACTAGCCGAGCAGTTCCACCTCCGCCACCGTCGCCGCGCCACCCGCGAACACCAGCCGGTAGTGCCGGTGTTCGCCCGGGTCGCTCACGCCGAACACGCGCGTCTGCCGGTCCCAGGCGAAGGACTCACCGGAGCGCGAGTCGAGCGTCTTCCAGGACGTCCCGTCGTCCGACGCCTCCAGCTTCCAGCCCGCCGGGGCCTTCGCCCGGTCCTCGGAGGTCAGCGTGTACTGCACCGCCTTCGCTCCGTCCGCGCCGACCGGCAGCTCCACCGACTCCGCACGCGCCGAGGTGGCCGAGGAGTTGTCGAACAGCGGGCCCGAGCCCGTCGTGACGTCGTGGCGCGGGGCCGGCACCTTGTCGTCCTGCGTGATCGAGGTCGGCGCCGCGTCCTTGCCCGTCCCCCACGCCGACGGCTTGTCGCCCATCGCGAACTCGATGACACCGCCCTTCGACACGAGCGAGTGAGGCAGCGAAGTCTTCGACCAGGTCCGGCCGTTGACCTTCACACCCTGCACGTACACGTTCTTCGCGCTGTTCTTCGGCGCCTTCACGACGAGGTCCTCGCCGTTCTCCAGGTGCAGCGTCATCTTCGTGAACTGCGGGGAACCGATGGCGTACTCGCCGCTTCCCATGACGAGCGGGTAGAAGCCGAGCGAGGAGAAGAGGTACCAGGCGGACTGCTCGCCGTTGTCCTCGTCACCGTGGTAGCCCTGGCCGATCTCGCTGCCCGTGTAGAGGCGCGAGAGCACCTCGCGGACCTTCTCCTGCGTCTTCCAGGGCTGCCCGGCCGCGTCGTACATGTACGTGACGTGGTGCGCGACCTGGTTGGAGTGCCCGTACATGCCCATCCGCACGTCCCGGGCCTCCGTCATCTCGTGGATGACCCCGCCGTACGAGCCGGCGACCTCCGCCGAACCCGTCTCCGGCGTCGCGAAGTACGTGTCGAGCTTCTTCGCGAGACCGTCGCGGCCGCCGTACAGATTGGCGAGGCCCCGGCTGTCCTGGACCGCCGTGAACGCGTAGCCCCAGGCGTTGGTCTCCGTGTAGTCGTGACCCCAGATGCGCGGGTCGAAGTCCTCCGACTTCACGCGCCAGTCGCCCTGGGCGTCCTTGCCCTGGAAGAAGCCGGTGCCGGCCGCCTTGCCGTCGAACATGTTCACGTAGTCGCGGGCGCGGTTCAGGAAGTACTCCGACTCCTCCTTGTACTTCTTCTCGCCCGTCTTCTTGTAGAGCGCCTGGCCCATCCGCGCGATGCCGTAGTCGTTGAGGTAGCCCTCCAGCGCCCACGACAGGCCCTCGTGCGTGTCCGTCGACGTGTAGCCGAGGAACGGAGAGGTCTCCATGCCCTTGCGGCCGACGCCCGACGACGGCGGCACCACGGTCGCGTTCTTGACCGCCGCCTTGTACGCCGCCTCGGCGTCGAAGCCCTTGACGCCCTTCACGTACGCGTCGGCGAACGCCACGTCCGACGACGTGCCCGTCATCAGGTCCGCGTACCCGGGCGAGGACCACCGAGAGATCCAGCCGCCGTCCCGGTACTGCTGGACGAATCCGTCGACCAGCTCACCCGCCTTCCCCGGAGTGAGCAGCGTGTACGCGGGCCAGGTCGTCCGGTAGGTGTCCCAGAAGCCGTTGTTGACGTACGGCTTCCCCTCCACGATCTTCGCGCCGGTGTGCGTCGGGGTGTCCGGACCCGGCATCGGGGAGAACGGCGAGGCGTACTTGTACGTGCCCTTGCCGCCCGCCGAACGGACCTTCTCGAAGCCCGAGTTGGGGTACAGGTACAGCCGGTACAGCGAGGAGTAGAGCGAGGTGAGCTGGTCCTGCGTCGCGCCCTCGACCTCCACCTTCCGCATCAGCGTGTCCCACTGGGCCCGCGCCGCGTCCCGCACCTGCGTGAACGACCGCCGCTCCGGCACCTCCTGCGCCAGGTTGTCGGCCGCCTGGTCGATGCTGATGAGCGAGGTCGCCAGGCGCAGCGTCACCGTGCGGTCCTTGCCGGCGTCGAACGTGAAGTGCCCCTTCACGCCCGCCGACGCGGCCTCCTTCACAGGCCTGTCGAAGACGCCGTACACGAACAGCCGCGTCGCGCCCGTCGACAGCCCCGACTTCACGTCCGAGTAGCCGGTGACGACCCCCTTGTCCCGGTCGAGGGTGAGGCCGCCCTGCTCGGAGACGTTGTCGAAGATCACGCTCGCGTCGTCGCCCGGATAGGTGAAGCGCAGCGCCGCCGCGTGGTCGGTGGGGGCCATCTCGGCCTTCACACCGTTCTCGAACGTCACCCCGTAGTAGTAGGGGCGGGCCGTCTCGTTCTCGTGCCGGAAGGGCAGCGCGCGCCCCGCGCGGGACGTGTCGACCGTCTTCGCCGCCGACGGCATCATCTGGAACGTCTGGCGGTCACCCATCCACGGACTCGGCTCGTGGCTCGCCGCCAGCGCCTCCATCGTGGGCAGGTTGTCCTTGTCGTTGTCCCGGGCGTAGTCGTAGAGCCAGCTCAGCGAGCCCGCGTTGGTGACCGGCGTCCAGAAGTTGAAGCCGTGCGGGACGGCCGTCGCCGGGAAGGTGTTGCCGCGCGAGAAGCCGCCGCTGGAGTTCGTGCCGCGGGTCGTCGACGCGTAGTCGCTCAGGTGCGCCTTCGGCTCCGCGGGCTTCGCCCGCTCGATGCCGAGGTCGTCGATCCAGCCGCGGAACTTCGCCGGACCCTTGGGGGAGTCGTAGGCGACGAGGATCCGGTCGACGGTCTTCCCGGCGGCGACCGAGCCGATCCCGGAGCGCACCGCGTTCCACTGGTTCACATAGAGCCGCTTCGCCGCGCCCTGCCCCTGCGGCGTGAGGAGCCCGCCGTGGGAGTCGACGGCCTTGAGGTCGCTCAGGTACGTGCCGTCGGTGAAGGCCAGGTCGACGGAGACGTTCGTGGCGTCGTAGTCGAGATCCTTGTCGGCCATCTGCGGGAAGATCTTGTAGGACAGCTCGGTGTCCTTCTCCACCGCCACGTCGACGTCGAACACCTTGTTGTACGAGTACGCGCGCCCGTCCGTCTTGTGGGTGCCGGCGTAGCGCAGCGCGCGCACCCCCGTGAAGCCCGCGCCCGCCTTCGCCGTCGGCGAGCCGCCCGGACCCTTGTCGACCAGGGAGAGCATGTCCTCGGGGGCCGGCGCCTGCTCGTCGCCCGTGGACAGCTGCAGGTCGGCGAGCTGGGTGATGTCCGGGGCGCCGTTGTTCTTCGTGAACTCGATCCGGATGTGCGCGTACGCGGCCGGCTTCTCGATCGCGTACGTCTTCGTCTCGAACCGCGCCCCGAAGCTTTCCCCGGTACGGCTGTCCAGCGTGGTCCAGGTCGTGCCGTCCGCCGAGCCCTTGAGGACCCAGTCCTTCGGGTCCCGCTCGTCGTGGTCGTTCGCCGAGGTCAGCGCGTACTTGCGGACCTCGACGGGGGAGTCGAGGTCGTACTCGACCCAGGCCGTCGGCGCGAAGGCCAGCCACTTCGTGCCGGCCTCCCCGTCGACCAGGTTCTCCTTGGTCTCCCCGCCGCCCGCGTTCTCGGCGCTGGCCCGGACCTCGGTGACGTGCCCGTTCACATTGCCGGGGATGCCCGCGACGTAGCCGCCGTCGACCCCGCTCGCGCGCTTCTTCCCGTCCGCGTCCGTGTCGACCGTGTTCAGCCAGTCCGGCGCGGGCTGGCCCGCCTCGAAGGAGGAGCTGAACCCCTGCGCCGCGTCCTCTTCCCGGTCGGGCCGCGGGGCCGCCGCGCCCTGCCCCGCAGTGGTCAGGACCAGGGCGGCCGCCCCCAGTACCGCCGTGACGCCGAGCCGTCGCCGGCTCCGGCCGGTTCTGTACCGGCCCGTTCTGTGACCCGTGCTTCCCCTGCTTCCGCCCTGCATCCCTGCACCCTCCCGGCGCGCTCGGACAACGTTGTCAGCTTGGTGCGCAGGGTCCAGTAGTGCGGCAAGTGGTCAAGGGTGTCAAGGGTGTTGGGCCGTACGGGCACCCGCACCGGGTGTCGACTCGCTCGGGTGTACGGGGCACGGAAACCCGCCCCGCGTTCGACCTCCGAACGCGGGAATGCCGGCGGCGCGGGGGAATGCCGGCCGGGGCGATGCCGTGGCTGGTTTCCGTGAGGTCTCAACTCGGAAAAGACCGACGTCCAAACCTGCATTCGATCTTGCCCACCCCGCGGGAAGTGGACTATACCTGTCGGCGTCTGGCCCGGCCGGTGCGAACCGGCCGCGGACGGACCCGGGGAACGGGGGGAGAGCGGCGGGGGCGCGAGCGCGCGGCCCGTCGGATTCCCCCTTGCCGCCGGTTCTCATCGCAGCACCCAGCTCCACCTGCGTTCCCCCTCGGTGAGGGGACGACACAGCACATCACCGCGGTGCCGGGGAGGATCCGGTTCACCGCCTGAGTCCTGGAGAAGGCGAGGACTTGAGCATGGGATCCACCCCCGGCGTACGCCATCGCGATCTGATCGAGCGGGGCGCGACCGTCGCTCCGGCCGCGGCCCCGGTGACCGCTTTTCCGGCATCGCTCAGCTGATCACCCTCGGTGCCGCCGCGCGGCACCGGGACGACGGCGAAACGCCCCGGCACGCAGCTCCGCGGACCCCTCTGGCGGAGACCCGCACCCGGGGCGCGCTCCAAGAGAAGTGCGGCAAGGGCCGGGCCGACCCGGCCCGCCGGCCGCACACGCAGCACATCCGTACAGCTCCAACCGATCAGTGAGGATGCAGAGATGACCATTCGTGCCGGCTCTCTTGACAGGCGGACGCTCCTGCGCGGAGCGATCGCAACCGCGGCGATGGGTTCGTTCGCGGTGGCGTGTGGCTCTCCCTCGGGCAAGGGCGACGGAGGTGGCGGTCCGAAGGGCGAGAAGAGCGCCACGAACCCGTTCGGCGTCGCCAAGAACTCCAAGGTCGACGCGGCCATCTTCGACGGCGGCTACGGCACCGACTACGTCGACTACACCAACCAGGTCGTCGGCAGCCAGGTCAAGGGCCTCAAGGTCCAGGTCAAGCCGGTCGTCGACATCGCCCCGGAGCTCCAGCCCCGCTTCGTCGGCGGCAACCCGCCGGACCTCATCGACAACTCCGGTGAGGACCAGATCGGCTTCCTCGGCATCCTCGACCAGCTCGAGGAGCTCGACGACGTCTTCGAGGCCAACACCTACGAGGGCAAGAAGATCGCCGACATCGTCTACCCCGGCGTGAAGGACCCCGGCACGTTCAAGGACAAGTTCGTCGCGCTCAACTACGTGATGACGGTCTACGGCGTCTGGTACTCGAAGACGCTGTTCGAGGCGAACGGCTGGACCCCGCCGAAGACGTGGGACGAGGCGCTCGACCTCGGCCAGAAGGCGAAGAAGAAGGGCAAGTACCTCTTCGTCCACGGCAAGGAGGCGGCGACCTACTACCGCACGCTCCTGATCGACTCGGCGATCAAGGAGGGCGGCGACGAGGTCCGGCTCGCACTGGAGAACCTGGAGAAGGGCTGCTGGTCGCACCCGGCCGTCCAGGGCGTGATCAAGGTCATGGAGACCATGGTCAAGCAGAAGATGTTCGTCCCCGGCGGCTCCGGCACCCAGTTCCAGAAGGCGCAGGCGATCTGGAGCAACGACCAGAAGGCGCTGCTCTACCCCTCCGGCGGCTGGATCGAGAACGAGATGAAGAAGGCCACCAAGGCCGACTTCCAGATGACCGGCTTCCCGTCGATGACGCTCACCGACAAGCCGAAGCTGCCCTACGAGGCGATCCGCGCGGCCGCGGGCGAGCCGTACATCGTGCCCAAGCAGGGCAAGAACCCGGCCGGCGGCAAGGAGGTCCTGCGGGCGATGCTGTCCGAGAAGGCGGCCGCCAACTTCTCGAAGACGAAGCTGGCCCCGACGATCGTCAAGGGCACCGTGCCCGCCGACGGTTACGGCTCGTCGGCTCTCGTCTCGCAGACGAAGATGCTGGAGGCCGCCGGCACCAACATCTTCACCTACAACTTCGTCGAGGCCTACGGGATGAACACGGACCAGCTGGTGCCGTTCAACTCGTTCCTCTCCGGCGACATCGACGGCAAGGGGCTGACCTCGGCGCTGCAGAAGATCTCCGACAAGATCCGGGAAGACGACTCCGTCGACAAGATCAAGGTCAGCTAGCACCGCGATGAAAGAAACGACCATCTCCGACACCGCGAGCCGCCGGCCCGGGGCGGCCGCCGGCGGTGGGCGGCCCCGGCGCCGCAAGCTCACCTTCGACCGGGTGACGTTCTTCCTCGCGTTCCTCGGCGTCCCGCTGGCCATCTTCGTGCTCTTCGTCCTGTACCCGTTCGTCCAGGCGATCTTCTGGGCGATGACCGACTGGCGCGGCTTCAGCCCGGACTACGAGTTCGTCGGCCTGGACAACTTCACCAAGATGTTCCAGGACGACGTCTTCATGAAGGCGTTGCGCAACATCGCGATCCTCGCGGTCTGCGTGCCGCTGGTGACGTTGACGCTCGCCCTGGGGGTCGCGGTGGCCGTCACCCTGGGCGGTCCCAGCAGGGGCCCCGTCCGGGGCATCAAGGGAGCGTCGTTCTACCGGATCGTCTCGTTCTTCCCCTACGTCGTGCCGGCGATCATCGTCGGCCTGGTGTGGGCGCAGATGTACGACCCGAACGCAGGCCTGGTCAACGGCATCCTCACGGGCCTCGGCCTCGACGGGTTCGACAAGTTCGCCTGGCTGGGCGAGACGGCGAGCGCGATGCCGTCCCTGATGTTCGTCATCGTCTGGGGGCTCGTCGGCTTCTACGCGGTGCTCTTCATCGCCGCGATCAAGGGCGTCCCCGCGGAGCTGTACGAGGCGGCGAGGATCGACGGGGCCGGCCGGCTGCGGATGACCCTCTCGGTCACCCTGCCGTCGATCCGGGACACCGTACAGACGGGCTACATCTACCTGGGCATCGCCGCGCTCGACTCGTTCGTCTACGTCCAGGCGATGCTGCCGGGCGGTGGCCCGAACAACTCGACCCTGACGATCAGCCAGCGGCTGTTCAACGTCGCTTTCGCGAAGCAGCAGTTCGGACTCGCCACCGCCATGGGTGTCGTGCTCGCCGTCGTGACCCTCGTGTTCGCGGCACTGGTGTTCCTCGTCAACCGCCTGACGGGCGGCGGCGAGGGCGAGGGCAGAAAGAAAGCGCCCGGGGCCAAGGCCCGTCGTGGCGCGGTCAAGGGAGGTGCTCGGTGAGCGCCATTGTTGCCGACCGGGAACAGACGACGGACCGCAAGCCGGCGCGTGACCGGAAGCTGACGAGAGCCGCCGCGAGCAGCGACCGCCGGTTCGCGGTGATCTCGCACACGCTGCTGATCCTGTGGTCCGTGATCGTGATCGTGCCCATGCTGTGGGTGCTGGTGTCCTCGTTCAAGTCCACCAGCGAGATCCTGTCGTCGCCGTTCAAGCTGCCGAAGCGCTGGCGGTTCGAGAACTACGCGCACGCGTGGACCGACGCGAACATCGGGAAGTACTTCCTCAACTCGGTGATCATCGTCGTCTCCGCGCTGGTCCTGGTCATGCTGCTGGGCGCGATGTGCGCCTACGTCCTGGCCAGGTTCGAGTTCCCCGGCCGCCGGCTGATCTACTACGTGATGCTCGCCGGGCTGACCTTCCCGGTCTTCCTGGCGATCGTGCCGCTCTTCTTCCAGCTGCAGAACTTCGGTCTGCTGAACACGCGGCCCGGTCTCGTCCTCACGTACGTCGCGTTCGCGCTGCCGTTCACGATGTTCTTCCTGTACTCGTTCTTCCGGTCGCTGCCGCACGACGTCTACGAGGCCGCGCTGATCGACGGCGCCGGTGACTGGCGGGCGTTCTTCCAGGTGATGCTGCCGATGGCCAAGCCGGGCATGGCCGCGGTGGCGATCTTCAACTTCCTGGGCCTGTGGAACCAGTTCCTCCTGCCGGTGGCACTCAACACCGACCAGGACAAATGGGTGCTGACCCAGGGGATGTCCGCCTACGCGTCCTCGCAGGTCTACGACATCGACTACGGCGGCCTGTTCGCGGCCATCGTGGTCACGGTCGTGCCCGTGCTGATCGTGTACATCATCTTCCAGCGGCGGATCGCCGGTTCGGTGTCGCAGGGCACCTTCCGCTGACGCACACCGTCGCGCCGCACCCGCGTCGCACAGGGGCCGGGCCCCGGAGTGACCGCTCTC